>NZ_JBALLY010000180.1:0-2608 GCF_036963045.1 Bacillus sp. JJ864
ATACATTGAGTGTATATAATGGTATAATATATGTAATGATATTCTGGGATTTAACAAATAATTATAAGAATGGGAAGGGTGGATAACTAATGGGGAAATTAAAGGAATCAGACTTATTTGCTCCTGTTAAGTCATTTTTACTTAAAAATGGTTGTTCAAATGTTTATGGAGAAGTTTTAGGGTATGATGTTTTAGGTCTAAATGGCGTTTGTGATGTCATCGTTGAATTAAAAACAACATTAAGTTTTAAATTAATAGATCAGGCGCTAGATAGATTAAATCATGGCCATTATGTTTATATTGCGATTCCAGAACGAAAAGGTCATACACCTCACTGTGTAAAAAAAATCTTAGAGCAAAATAAAATAGGGTTACTCGAAATAGGAAAAGACAGGTTTTCAGATGAAATAATTGCTCATATATCTATTCCAGCAAAATATAATCGTCTTCCGAATGAATTGAAAAAGAAAGGTTTTAAACCAATACGAAATTATATTAAGGACTATCATACAACACAAATTGGTGGTGTTAAAGGGGGAGAAGGTGCTACTGATTATTCAATTATGATTGCAAATATTAAGGATTATTTACGTTTCGGTAAACATAAAAAATGGGCTTCGATTGATGAAATATTGACTTATTGTGAGACACATTACGCTAATCCAAAACCAAGCTTAATAGCCACTTTGCAAGCAAAATGGAATAGTGATTGGTGCGAATGTAAGCGTGAGAATGGCAAGATGTATTTTAGAATTATTAATTAAAAATACTCTAAAGAGGGTAGGTGAAGAAATGAGTCAATTAATTACCTCTATAAAGGCAACTATAAGGTTATTTAATCAACCTAAGAGAATAGGAGAAACAATTGAGGTTCAAAATCAATTGTATGTAATTATTGGTATCGAACAATTTAAAATCTATGGACAACAGTTATCTATTTGGTATACAGTTCAAAATTTAGAAGCGTATGATTTTATTTCAAAACAAATAGGTTATCCAGAACAAGGATTGATTAAGCTAAATGTTCAATATAAGTATAATGATAAACGTTTCGAACACCTTCAAATAGGAAGAACTGTTCCCTATCAAGAAGAACAATTCAAGATTGTAGAATATACGGATATTATTTTGCTAGGAACAGATATTAAGGTTTCGTTTTTGGTGAAAAAAGTATTACCGCTTAATCGTAAGGAAGCGAAAATGAGATACTTTATGGAAAAACAAAAGAAATTAAATATTGATTTGCTGTAATTAATTTAATATTAAATTAGAAAAGGAGAATGATATTCTATGGGAGTATCTTGGGTTTGTTTTAAAAGATACGAAATTGTAAAACATGAAGAAAATGATTTCGATGATATGATTTGTTTTTTTGATGAAAAGAATTTAGGTATTGGATATGCAACATGTGGAACTTTAAGAGCTGTATTTGCTCATTATAAAATACATATACCGATATATAGTCAATTTGAACCACCGAATTCAAAGGAATTAGAATTAGTTTCTCCTGTTAAGATAGCTAAAGCTTGTGAAGAAGCCATAAAAATTTTAAAAGAAGGAATTAATCCAGAGTTTGAAGATTTTAATGGTGAGAAAAATATGTTGTGGGAATTAGATGATCTTGATGGGCGGAATGGAGGGTATAAAACCATACCAGAATTGAATTGTAGGATAATAGAACATTTAGAACGCATAAAATTATTCTCAAATCAAGGGTATTATTTTATTGAAAATGAAGATTAATTTAATTTTTTAAATAAAGGGGAATGAAACATGAGTTTAGTTGAAAGTGTTTTAGGTTTAATTTATGTTTCAGTTGGTCTTTTTGCTCTAAGATATTTTTCTAACATTAATCAAAAACAAAAACGTTAGTTAAAAAAGGGGAAGATAAGACAATGAAGTTTGAAAATAAACCTATTTCAAAGATAGAAGGGCTTACAGCTTTATTTATAGGGATACTTGTTGTTAGTGGTGGATTATTTGGACTGTCATTTGTGGCTACTTATAAAATGATTCAAACTGTTTGTGTTATTACTTTTAGTGTTTCAGCAATCATTGTAGTTCTTTTTATGTTTTATGAGGTTAGGACAGAAAATAAACAATAGAGACTGGGGGAAAAGAGAAAATGGTGAAAAAAGTTAATCACTATATTTTAATTGGTGCGGTTTCTGTATTAATTGTTGCAACATTTATGTTGATGGTATGGACTTTTTCATTTGAAATGTCTATAGCTTTATCAAACCCTGAAAAGGGAATGGAATTATTACTAAATAGGATAAAATTAATGGTGCTTCCAATTTTTCTAATGTTATTTTTCTGGTTTCTTATAAATTATATAGCAAATAAAACAAATTAAAAAATTATTTATAATAGTTAATGATATTAAGTATAACTATTTAATGTGTGCCTATAATTATAATAATTACTTTTGAAAGGAGAGATAATTATAATGGATTATAGGTCACTTAGTAAAAAGTTAATGCACATATTATTGTTTTGGTTTATGTTGATTTTACCAGTAGGAATTCTTTTAGATATTTTTATAAAAGGGATTGTTAATTATTTCGCTTTGCTTTTGGCGGTGATTATGTTTTGGTATGTTCCAAAA
>NZ_JBALLY010000181.1:0-8638 GCF_036963045.1 Bacillus sp. JJ864
ATACATAATAATAAAATATAAATATTATAATTCATTCTTCCATACTTACAGTATAAAGCTAACTCATAACAAAAAATCCCGTATCCAATTATTAATATTGGATTTGTTAATAATGATATAAATATCCTTTTTGCATTTTGCTTAAGTATAAAAATCACTCCAAATTAAATTGATTATATTTATCTATATTGAGTATACTTTGTTTTACCAAATATTTGTATAATCCTTTAATCATCATTGGAACCCGCTCGAAATAACTAAATGCTCAATCATAACAACCCAAAATTTTTCAAGTGAAATATACAAAGACAGGCTCACTTAAGTAAGCCTGTCCTTGTATATGAATAGAAGATATATTGTTTATTCAAAACTTAACTTCAATTCTTTAATATCAAATGTAATCCCCTGTTTGTGGTTTACTATTACTTTCCTATACAGTTTCTACTACCTTTTCAATCATTGTTCCATTTTTAGCATAATTCGTATGCCAAGAAAAAGCTTTTTCTAAAACATGAGGAGTTTGTCCACCCCTTGTTTGTGCTTCTTCGTAATAAGCTCGTAGCTGGTCACGATACATTGGATGTGCACAATTCTCAATAATCAGTTCCACTCTTTCTCTTGGCGCCAGTCCTCTTAAGTCAGCATATCCCTGTTCTGTTACGATCACATCTACATCATGTTCAGTATGGTCTACGTGAGAGACGAAAGGAACGATACTTGAAATGTTACCACCTTTCGCAATCGATTTCGTAACAAAGATAGCTAGGCGTGCATTTCTCGCAAAATCACCAGAACCACCAATACCGTTCATCATTTTTGTACCTAACACGTGAGTAGAATTGACATTTCCGTATATATCTAATTCTAAAGCAGTATTAATCGAGATTAATCCAAGGCGGCGAATGATTTCAGGATGATTGGAAATCTCTTGCGGGCGCATCATTAATTTGTCGCGATATTTTTCAAAGTTGGAAAATACCTGTTGCATTTTCTCTTCGGAAAGCGTGATGGAGCAACAAGAAGCAAAATGTACTTTCCCAGCATCCATAAGATCGAAGACCGCATCCTGTAATACCTCAGAATACACTTCTAAATCTTCAAACTCCGAATCTAACATTCCATGCAGTACTGCATTGGCTACTGAACCAATCCCCGATTGTAACGGCGCTAAACTATTCGTTAATCGGCCTACTTTTACTTCTTCTCGAAGGAACCCTATTAAATGCTGTGCCATAATAACAGTTTCATCATCTGGAGGAACAATCGTCGATGGTGAATCAAGTTGGTTCGTAAACACAATACCCTTCACTTTTTCAACATCAATCGGAATACCGATCGTTCCAATTCGATCATCCGATTTAACGAGTGGAATTGGAAATCTTTCCCCTTGTTTTCCTGGTTCATATAAATCATGCAGCCCCTCTAGTTGTGTAGATTGAGCCATATTCATTTCAATAATAATGGACTTAGCATTTAGGGCAAACGCCAAGGAATTTCCAATTGAAGTGGTTGGAATAATCATTCCGTCCTCCGTTATTGCAATCGCTTCCAAAATAGCAACATCTATATCCATAACGTCAGAACGAAGTAGCTCTGCTGTGTGAGATAAGTGCTGATCCACAAATAAAAAGTCTCCAATATTAATTCCTTTTCGCATAGTCGGATCGGCCTGGAAAGGCAATCTTTTTCCTAAAATTCCTGCTTCAGCAAATAATTTATCCACATCCGAACCTAATGAAGCTCCAGTATAGACATTTACTTTAAATGATTTATCATCCTTAACGCGATTCACAATCGCAAACGGTACTGCTTTCACATCACCTGCACGTGTAAACCCACTTAAACCTAAAGTCATTCCACTTTCAATCCAGGAAGCCGCTTCTTTAGGTGTAACTACTCGGTCCTTCAGACGATGGTCCCTGATTCTATCCAAATTATTCTCCATAAGTAATCCCTCTCTTAATGAATATTCATAATTATTTTACACATTTAACACTATCAAAATAGGGATTTAAGTATACGATACGGAAAATTCAAATAAAATAGCGAATCTAGGTTCTAAAGCAGAGAAATCTAGAATCCTAGAAGCTTCCGAAAATAACTGGCGTATGATTGACTAACCGGTACCCTCTCACCATTATCCATCGAAAGTACAAAGGTAGAATGGGTATCAGGATAAATCGCTTTAATATGATTCACATTTACAATAAATGAACGGTGGCATCTAATAAACGAATCCTTCGGAAGCAAATATTCGAATTCTTGCAGGGAGTATTTATGTGTTCCTGATAACTCTTCTGAATTCACATACGTCTTCTTATCTTTGGCCTCTAAATAAATGACCTTTGAAAAAGGAATCGGAATCCAGCCGTCTGTTGTTTTTAAAGTAACGACCGACTTTCCATCCGTTAAAGCTGGAGAAATTGCCGTCACGCACCCCTCAAGCTTTCCATTATTTAAAAATGGTACGGCCATTCCATGATAAGGAATACCAAAAACATCCCGGTTAATAAATTCAGAGACCTTTTGCTTCGTCACGATCGCTTTATGGGCAATCGTCCCTTCCTTTATCGGATCCCCGACACTAATTTTTAAATCAATTCGTTTACTCGGCCGATAGTAGATATATTCTTCTGTATTCGAAACGGCAATTGAAATTTCATCTGAAAATAATTCACCAATAACATCTAGTAGTAAACCTAAGGTTATATCTTTCATACTATTAACACCTCATTCACTATTATACTACTATTATTAATACCAAACTGTACTAATTCTGATAGAAAATTCCCAATTAAAAAGAAGTTCATTAGCGGTGAAGCAGACAGTACAAAAAATATAGAAGTTATTTCATGTTAAGTTCGTTCCCGTGATCAATGTAACATGGAGAAATTAAGGGGTAACTGGTAACTGGCCAAGCTCAAGATTATTTGTTTTTTAACTGGCACTGCTTATGGGCAGAATAGGCATAATCTCTCTTGTAAACCTTCTAAGACTTCTTTTGGCACTTCCCTGACCTTGATATCCCCACCTAGGAAAAGTAGCCAATTTGTTATTTCGGTCAATTCCTCGGGATTATTAACATTGATAAACGTCTTTAGAATGGCCGTGGCTTGGTAAGGATTCGTATAGGAAATTGAAACTTTTAAAGGATGGTATTTTTTGAACTGGGCAATTGCCTTTGGACCAAGTTCAAGGACAAGGTTAATTACTTCTTCCTGCTTACTTAGTTTTTCTAAAATCTTTTTCTTACTTAATCTTTTTTTCGCAGGGTATGCTTTGACATTGGTGAGATTGTCGACAGGGAAAACCTGCCTTTTTTCATCCTTTAAGTCAAAACCTTCAATCAGCCAAAGGCCTTTTTCATGATAAAGGTGCAAGAGATAAATGGGATAAGACTTTATTACCTTCTCTTCTTTGATAGTAATCAATAAATAGCTATCCAAAAGAAGGATTTGGATAAGTTTTTCTAACATAGGATGGGGTAGGTCTGACAGATCAAGTAGGTCGGGATTATTGGGGTTGGTCCCTTCAAAAAGCAAAGTTTGATTTAAAAGAACAAGGTCATCTTGCTGGTTTTCTGAGATGAGGCCTAGTAATTTTTCAGCTAAAGACTGACGACTCTTTAGATAAGGGAGTTGTTTATTTCTTGTGGCCATAAAGGCAATAAAAAGAGCTTTAATCTCATTATCGGTAAAACGAACAGTGGGAAGGACAGAGTTGTTCATGACAAAATAACCCCCATCCCTTCCAACTTCAGCGACAAGCGGCATCCCCATGGCTTCAATTTCTCTGATATCTCTAATAGCTGTCGAACGAGAGATGTTAAATTCTCGCATGATTTCAGAAATTGTAAAGTGGGCGCGGTTGTTGATATACCGCATGATGATATTAATCCGTTCAACTTTTTTCATCGGGACCTCCTAAACAGTATCATTTTTTGACATGATTTAAGGCTATTATAAACTCATCAAGTGAAAAGACAAATCATTTGATTAATTTTTTAAAAAAGGAAGGTTTTGAACATGGCTGATTATACCCTAGAAGAAAAAGACAGCTTTACCGTTTTAGGTATTGGAACTGAACTTAAGAGCGATTACACAGACTATGCTGGCATAAACAAGGAAAAGGCAGACTTTTGGTGGGCCGTCAAACAAGATGGAAGACTTGACACTTTAAAAGCCATAGCCACAAATGACTACATTTTTGTCGTGAACGAAGCGGTGAATAACAAGATGATGCATTATGCTGGCGTCATGACAGAGGCATCGGTACAAGAAGAATCCAGAGTTATCCAATTTCCTAAGGGAGAATACCTAGTTGTTAAAGGGGAAGGAAAGACGACTGATGAGTTGAGTAATAAGCTTACCGGCATTGCCTTTGGTCAAGTCTTGCCAGAAGCAAAGAATTTTGCCTATGTTGGTGGGCCAAATGCAACGGTTAAGATGGGGCAACGAAACGGCTTAGTATTTGGTGAAATGTGGATTCCTGTTGTTAGGAAATAGGAGATAAAAGGAGGAATGGAATTGTCCTATATCGTTGATTTTAAAAATGTGTCTACGGTTGGTTTAGAGTCTTCACCTGTAGCAGAAGCGCTTGCTGGTTTACGTGCTAATGAAGCCCGTTACTTTATGAACAAATACAAGCATGAATTTACGGTTGTACCAACTAGCGAAAGCCCGGAGACTCTTGATTATGTGAACCGAATTTTGAAAGAAGAACGTGATATTGAGTTTGCGGCCAAACCTTTAGAAACGTCGCGTTTTCAAGTGGAAAATATCAAATTTACCTACGTCATTTATGAGGATGGTCTTTCGGTCAACGTCATGTATACGGTTGATGACCCTAAGAAGCGGGCTGTTGGTTTTAAGCTTTCTGAGGGGATGGAGATACCAAAGGAGTTAGAAGGGAAGTTTAAGTTTGCTAGGCAGAAGTCTAAACTAGCTGGAACAATTCGGGGCTCGTTTTTTGTAATTAAAGGAGAATATTAAAGTAAGCAAAAGTGCAAGTGGAGGAATTCAGCCGTTTTTTGTATTTACTCATTCTTTTTCTTCATTTAGATAAGAACATCCTAATTGAACAAAACACCTATTCATGTAACAAATGTTCATCTAGGCACTCAAATAACAAAACAGTACCTCTCCATCAAATTAGAGGGTGCTGTTACTTTTTTCGTAAAAACCTCATTTAGATATGACACGGTTCTCCCCGCTTTACTAACTAGTAAAGCGTCACCCTGATTATTATTGTAATCAAACCAATAGGTTATTTGCTTTATATCTATACGGTTGGATTGAACCTCTATTTTCTTAATTATAGCTCTTAATAAAGATTTTTTCAGTTCATAATTAGCATGTTTATATAAATCAGTAAAATTTTCAAGCGCCCTTATAACCATCTCTTTAGTAATTGGCACTTCAGCGCTTTCTACTTTTCTTTCTAGTTTATGTTTTTCAGCTTCAAGTTCATCTATCTCTTTCCGTAACGGGTCGGATAACTCCGTATATGTTTCTACCCGAATTTTCTCATCAAAGTAATCCTTATTAAGTTTAACTATACGGTTTCTCCTTCTTTTTAATTCTTCATTTATATACAATAAGTCACTTTTTATTCTTTCCATTCCCCATTCTCTTTTTTCTTGAATACGTTCAAGCGTCTTATCGACAATTGAGGGCATTGAAATTATTTTATTAACACATTGTATTACCTTATCTTCAATCTCTTCCTTACGAATAAGATTGCTTTTACAAGCCAACTTTCCTTTACTATGGAAAGTCTGACACATATAGTATAAATGATATCCTGAACCATCTCGCTTTTTAGTTTTATGCATTACCATTCCTGCCCCACATGATGGACACCTTAAAATACCAGATAACACAAACTCCCCGTTGAAATTACGATTTTTAGAAATACTCTCCTTATGAGCATAATTCACCCCTTGAACCTTTTTCCATAAGCCCTCAGAAATAATAGGTTCATGTTTCCCTTTTACCAGGTTATATTCATCTATTTTCTCTTTACTTGTTTCCTCAATCCTATTCTTCTTTCGTCCCCACCTACAGTATCCAATATATAATGGATTCTCTACAATCGTTTTAATCGTACATATACTAAATAGCTGTCCTCTTTTCGTTTTAAATCCCTGTTGATTTAGAATAACAGCAATTGCCTTGTATCCCTTTCCTTCAGCCCTTAAATTAAATACCTTACGTACAATTTCAGATTCTTCCTTGTTAACTTTTAATTCCTTATCTTCAACATTATAGCCAAGTACGCGCCCACCATTCCAGTGTCCTAATTCCGCACGCTTAGACATACCAGCTTTCACTCTTTGAACAATCATCGAACGCTCGTATTCAGCAAACGTAGCTAATAATTGAATAAATGCAGTTCCCCCCCGTTGTAGAACTATCTAAATTATTATCACTTACTAACACATAACACTTTCTTGGCGCAAGAACGTCATCTATTAACTTAGTAACATCGCTTACTCTTCTAGATATTCGATCAACAGATTTAACCAATATACCTGTAAATTTATCCTGATAAAGGTCTTTAAATAGACGCTGTATTTCAGGACGATTATAGTTTTTACCTGAATAACCATCATCAATATAGACATCATAAACCTCATAGCCCTTATTTTTAGCATATTCTCTTAAACAATCTTCTTGTGCTCGTAGTGAAAAGCCTTCGTTGGCCTGTTCTTCTGTCGACACCCTAACATAGATAGCAATTTTACGCTTATTATGATCCATTATTCTTCCTCCTAATTAACCAACGTTGTTTTATTTGAATTTTCAATTATTATTAAACCTAATATTTCTATTAATTGGTTCCATTTCGTTTCTTCTACACTTGGAATAATCATGGTCCTTAATTCTTCCTGGCTACGATTAAATTCCATTTCTTCCTTTTCCAATCTTCTCACCCTTTTAAATTTTATTAATTTCTAAATAATAGGCTCATGTTTCCCCTTTACCTTTATATTCCTATAGCTGTACGTTCCCTGATAAAAAGATTTTCTATCAAGAATTCGCTTAACTTGTACTTTCGTAAATTTTTTTCCTTTTGCAGTAGTAAACCCCTCATTGTTTAATTCATTGGCTAAATCAGTTAATGACCACTTAGGATATATCTCTCTTAAGTTAAATACACGTTGTACAATTTCCGCCTTCTTATCGTCAATCTCAATGTACTTTTGGCCTTTTCTAGCTTTATAACCAAAAGCAGCTCTTCCTCCTGCATATCCACCTTCTTGAGCTTTCTTATTGCGGCCACGACCTAGCTTAAGTGCAATTTCTAACCTTTGATATTGGTCTAACAATTCCATTAATCCATTAATTAAAAAATCATTTGGATCTTTCTTATAGATACTATAATTAGGTTGTTCGATACTTTTCACATCGACCTTATGTTTATTAAATTCACGATGTACCAATACTTTTACGATATCAGAACGCCATAAACGGTTGGTATTTAGCACAACTACATAGTCTACTTGCTTAGTTTGGAGCATCGAAAGCATATTTTGGAATCCTTCTCTTTCTACTTCCATAGTTTCTTCGTCTACCTTCGCACCACTAATTCCAAGATCACTGTATATATCAATTAGAGTCCAATTATTTTCCTTACAAAACTTTCTTATCTCATCTTGTTGGTATAAAGCACTATAACCTTCCTTCGCCTGACCTTGAGTTGATACCCTGACATAACCAATAACATTCATATAAAATCCCCCTAGTGTAACGATATTTAAAATTAACGTAACGTTCATCTAAAAAAATATAAATTGTTAATTTTTTACAATAAAAATCATATTACTTCTTAATTGCAATTCCAACAAAAATTGACAATTTTTTTAGTAACTTTATAAAATATCTTTTTAAACCTTTCCAAATTCCAAAATATTTTCTTAAATGTATCGTTATTAGAGGGATTATCGACATTTTAAAAAATATATATTTTAAAACTAATTTTACTTTTAATTTTTATCCTTTTTTATATATTTGGGTTTCTATACTCCCAATAAATTCAACACTACATTTACGTTTATCAATCTGCTCCAAATCGGATTTATCTTTCTTTAGATGCTCTACAATTTTATTGTAGTCACCCTTAATTACAATAGGCTCAATAAGATTTTTACTCTTTATATATAACCTTTTTCCAAACGCTCTTTCATCAGCTTTAAACTCCTTTAAATTGCCAACCAAATACTTTAATAAAGGTGAATGAGAATATACAACTCCCAGTTTATAAATTCGTTTAATATAAACCTCCCCATGTCCCCATATCTTCTCGAAAGTTTTATTTTTTAAATCCTCTTTAGGTAATCTTGGTATATCTACCAAAATATGATAATGAATAGTTCCACGTTTTTGAAAAGAACGTATAGCTATATATTTAAAATCACCATATCGCCAACGCATTCGTTTAATCCAATTATCAAAATCCTTACTCGCTTCATTTACAGTAACCTCTTCCTTTTTATAGGTTAAAGTAATAAATATGTCATTAACCTTAAAGTTCAAGATAATAATATGGATAAATTTATCTATTTCACTATTTTTCAGTTTTCTTACTTTAGATAAACTTTTCTCTTGTACATCAAAATATAGCTTCTCACTAATAC
>NZ_JBALLY010000182.1:0-164 GCF_036963045.1 Bacillus sp. JJ864
CCCTACCACTTGCTGTGTATGCAAATCCCCATAACTTTCTCCAATTATTTTATAACTAAAGAACCGTTGATCAGCGCATAAAGATTTTTGTAAAATGGACTGCAGCAATGAAACTTCCCCTGTTTTAGCTAAAAACTTTAACATTTCCAACATTTGTATCGCAT
>NZ_JBALLY010000182.1:245-16340 GCF_036963045.1 Bacillus sp. JJ864
GTGGAAGTAATGCACAATATTTTTAAATATCTATATTTCAAATCTTCATGATTTGAATGTGCAACTAATTGCTTATAATATTCCTGCACTTCTTTAAAGGCATACTTTCGCTCCGCTACAAGTGCTAGTAGCAACAAACACGACTCCTTGCCAACCTCTGAAGAAGTTGAATAGTAATGTTCATGTTCGCATGTTTCCAGGCAATGATTTATCGCTTTCTCTGCCTCTGTATATTTGTTCATTTTTAAAAGAATTATAGATTTAGCATAAAAAAAATCTGGGAAATCCAAATACCTATCTTGATATTGTTCTATCAATTTTAAAACATTCTCATACTGCATACAGCCCATATAGCTATATATTGTTTTTATAACTAAATCAGAAAAAAAAGCTTCTTGTTCACAAGCAAATAAAAGTGGCACATATACAAGTAATGCTTCCTTATATTTCTCATGTTGAAAAAATTCCGTTGCATATGCATATTGCATATACGCATCATCACAGCGTTTTTCCAACGTTTGCTTTAGAATTTTCATATTTCTGCTTTCTTTTTCCTTTCGATATACTTCCTCTTCTAAATACCCGCTATGTTCAATCATAATGTTCGTAAATTGGATTTGTTCTTGTGAAAATGCATAGGTTATATCTTCATGAATAGCACCTCTATACGTAAGAAAAGGTTCATTTTTAAACAGTCGACAACAATAGTCCACCATATAACGAGTTATATCCTTTTTCTTTCCGTAATAGCTTTTAATTTTCACATAATATGCACGCATACCTTCAGTTAATAACGATTGTAAATATTGTTTTTCTACATGCAATGTTTCATCTGCATCTAACACAAGTATCCAGTCACTCGTTGCATACATTAATCCAGCATTTCTTGCCTTGGCAAAATTATTTTCCCATTTATGTTCAACTACAATTGCACCATACTTTCTTGCAATATTTACTGTACAATCTTGCGATCCTGTATCAACGATCACAATTTCTCTTACAATACCTTTTACTGATTCTAAACAAATGGGCAAATCCTTTTCCTCATCACAAACAATCATACATAACGTTACATTTGAAGGTTGCATCATCATCTGATCCTTTTATTTATAAATTGGTTGTATAGAAACTCGTTTATTTATATATACCTCCGGAATTTTCGCAATATGTAAACTATATACATATTGCCTATATATCTGTTCCTCTTTCCCATTCACAGTTGATATAAAGTAACGCCACAATGATGTGATTTGCCATAGTTTATGGTGATTTTCTTTTTGTAAGGCTAATTGAAAGCCATATTGAATACATAACCAGTCTTCTTCGCTTGGAAATATGTCATCAAGCCATTCACCTGTTCGTAAAAAAGATATAAAAACATGCGTCTTATTTTTCATTCTTAATTGTTTATTTTCTACCCAATCATGAAACGCTGTTATAATAGATTGATGAATCGTACGATGCTCCATATATGCAGCCATGTCATACAGTAAGTCGTTTGATAAATTTCCTCTTTCATATATATAAAGAATTAGCGAATTTTTTTGCTGTTGAAAGAACATTTCACATGTTTTTTGTAATAAGGGTAAATCGTCCCAATAATGAAACGTTTGAAATATATCTTCCACTTCTTCTATACTTTCTAGCAATGCCATTATCCTTTCTAATACTTCTCTTTGCTGGGAATCATGTTGTAAAACATTCTTATACAATGCAAGCGCTTCTTTTCGATTTTTTCTTTCCAGTAACTTTGCAAGTTCAAACGGCGCCTTCTTCTTAATAATTCCTTCGTCCATTGTATAATGCAATGGAACTTCTGTTATAGATACAATGATGCGATATATACGAATAGCTTCTGCAAATAAACCAATCTCAGCTGCAACACGCCCCCACAAAAATAGTAAATCTGGAAAATAAGGAAAGCGTTTATTTTCTTTGCGACATACATTCAATACCTCTTTTTTTCTATTCAAGCTATATAGTGTGAAAATTTCCCTTTTTACTGTTAAAGGCCCAAATCCCATATGACTAACATCACAAAGCTCCTTTACCTTTCGCAAATGAAACAACGCATCTTCTAGGCTTCCTACACGTATATACTCACCAGCTAAGTTATAATGATGAAAAGGGTTATCTGGTTCTCTCCTTACTTGTTTTAAGACTAGCGTCATATTACGTTCTTTTTTCTTTTTTTCTTGAACAATTTCTTCTAAATATCCATAATGGTGAATTTGAATTTGTGTATAAGCAACTGACTCATTATGATATTCTTCCGCAATCGCACCACCAATTTGTTCGTGCACCTCACCTGTAAAACGAATTCGGTTATCATTCCGAAAAAAACGTAATACAGGACATGTTTCTACAACCATCTCTCCCTTATTAGATATATGATTAACAATTTGTAGAAAATATGCCGGATGTTTATTTTCATTAGCAAGGGAGCGTAATAACGGTGCGGTATGCTCATCTAATTCTTCATCTGCATCCAAAAATAAAATCCATTCCCCCGTTGCATGCTCTAATGCATAATTACGAGCAGCTGAAAAATCATCATTCCATACAAAATGAAGGATTTTCGTTGCGTAACGTTCTGCAATTTCTACTGTCCGGTCTATAGACCCTGTATCAACAACAATAATTTCATCTACAATATCCACAATACTTTTTAAACAAGCCTCAATCCTTTTCTCTTCATCCTTACAAATCATACAAAATGAAATGAGACTCATAAATGATAATTCCTCCTTTGTACAAACGTTCTATCTGTCATCCACTCCTTCTCATCTATCGCTTGTAATGATTGCATAACAGTAGAAAGTTGCCGGTTAAGAAAAGAACGATTCGAAACACCTTCTTTTATATTTTGCAAACGCTCATAAGTCTCATATAAATACGCATGTGCAGCTGCTATTCTAGCCTTTTCATGGTACGGATTATATTCTAAAATTCTTTCTAATTGCGTGATCGCATGTGCATACTGCTTATTACGAAAGAGCATCTCTCCCATATAAAACAATATTTCTTCGTCGTACTCTTCTTCTTTCATTAATTTATAAAATAAATGTCCGGCTCGTTCAATATAGCCTTCTTTATACAAACTTTTCGCATAATGAATTGTCAATTCTATATCATCTGCACTTTCAAGAATAGATTCACAAGCAGATAGAAGTTGAAGCTGAAGACACCTTTCGATAAAGTGTTTAACCTTCTTTTTTTCATCATTACGCCACGTACTTACATCGTAAATAGAAAAGGAATAACCGTATTGTTCACGTATAACAGGAGGCGCTTCTTCTCCTTTAGCTATATACGTAAGAAAGTGATCTACTAACCACCTATTCTTTTCTTCTACTGTTAATACTGGACCAATGTTTAACACATAATTTTGTATTAACAGCGCTCGCTCTAATTGTCCTTTCCTTATGTAGCACTCATTTTGCACAAATAAATCTTTCTGAGAAAAAGATTCATATTCTTTATATAAATCAAGAATCCTATCATGAGCTCCATATTCTTGTAAAATACTAATAAGAAGCTCTTTCTCTGCTCCTGCTTTCAACACTCTTTTTATCGCTTGTGATAATGTATAATCGGCACTTTGTAAACACATCTCAACAATAGCCTGGTACACTTCTTGAAAATACGGTTGCAAAGCAATCGTTGCACAATAATCGCGTAATGCAGCAACGTCATTTCTATTTTTACGATGAATCTCCCCGCGATAAAAAGATACGATATGGTGTAAATTTTCTCTTTCAGACACATAACGTGATGAATGATTCGTATATGTTTGTACCTTTTCAATTACTTTGAATGCCTGATTATAGAGCCCTTGTTCATATAAGATTTGAATTTGTAATATATACAAGTCCATATAATCTTCATATTTTTGAAGCGCTTCCTCTAGTAATAATAGTGCTTCAGAACTTTTTTTAAGTGCCTTTTTAGTTAAAATTAGGTAGTAATATAATGTATGCAAATACGAAGCGTTCTCTTTCTCTTTCGCCAAACACAATTCAAACAAATCTTCACTTTTTTCATAATTTCCAAGCCGTAAATATTCAACTCCAAGATTATACATATAAAAAGCGGTCATGAATCCTTCCGAAATTGCCATCTCTAATAATTTCATATTCCTGCTTACTTTAGAAAACTTCTGTATGTGCTGCTCAGTATATCCGTAGTGTGTAATAGTCAATTGACTTTCTTGTATATGTTCTAATGAAAAACTTTCTACAATTGTCATTAAAATTTGTTCATGTATACGACCTTTAAATCGAAATCGTTGATCATTTCGAAACAACCGCAACGCACGATGATACGTACTATTATATGTGTCTGTCATATTCTTTACTTCAACCCAATACCCTTGAACAACATCTGTTTGTATATATCGCCTTGTCTCAGCTTCAGTAGCGGTATATATTTCATCTGCATCCAATACTAAAATCCAATCTCCAGTTGAATGATTAATTGCTATATTTCTTGCTTCGCTAAAACTATCTTTCCATGTCGCCTCAACTAATTTTACGTTATACCGTTTAATTTTCATAAGTGTCTCATCTGTAGAGCCAGTATCAACAATTACAATTTCATCTACCCATGATGCAACGCTATGTAAACATTGTTCAATCGTATCAGCAGCATTTTTGACAATGATATTGACCGATAGCTTTACTTTATTCACTACATACCCCCTCCTTACCATTAAGGTATGAAAGCAAAAGCATGTATTAGTCATATTTAAGCCCATAAAATAGAAAAAGAGGGATTCCCCTCTTTTTCCTACTGATGGAAGTTTCACTTTATCCTTGTGCATTAAACCAAACATCAATTGTACTGCTACCGCTCGTTACCTTATATGAAACACGTGTATACTTCATAAAATATTTCGGTGTTACCGGAACAACTGTATTTACTATATTAGTAATTTCTGTATCCGGATAATAATCTGTATCATTAGGACTAATTTCTAATAAAATATTAACGGTGTTCCCAGTTTGATTTTTGACAAAATAAGTATATATATCATAATATTCTGTGACCCTTGAAAGTGTTGCACTTGGTATCGGTGTGTAGCTTGTCGTAGTAACTGGAATATTAAGAGCGTTACTTTCAACAAAATTTTGCTGTGAAATTGCAACAACTGTTGTTACTTGATTAACTGTATTTAACGTTCCACCTTGGATTGTCGTCACCGTTGCTCCATTTACTGCATTTACTGTACTTACTGTATTCACTACATTTAATGTTCCACCCTGAATTGTTGTCACTGTTGCTCCGTTTAATGCATTAACTGTCTTGACTACGTCTAACGTTCCACCTTCAATTGTTGTCACTGTTGCTCCGTTTATCGCATTTACTGTCGTCACTTGATTGACTACGTTTAATGTCCCACCTTGGATTGTCGTTACCGTTGCTCCGTTTATTGCATTTACTGTGGTCACTTGATTGACTACGTTTAACGTTCCACCCTGGATTGTTGTCACTGTTGCTCCATTTATCGCATTTACTGTCGTTACTTGGTCTACTACATTTAACGTTCCACCTAATATCGTTGTCACTGTTGCACTTTCTATTGAAGTAACAGATAAATTCCCAACTACTTCAACCCTGCCGGCCGTATCTGTTAATACAGGTCGTAATGTACCTGTCCCATCTTGTCCGTAAATACTCGTTTGAAATTCTGCTGGATTTAAATTAAAAGTATTATAATTTGGCACATGACTCCCCTCCCCTAAAAATAATTCGCATACACATAACATATGTGTAAAAATATATATTGCAACTTACAAAAAGCATGTATGCGTAAAATTTTTTTTACATTTATTCGGCGGTTTCGAGAAGTTTTTTTAAAATCATAACTTCTCTTACACAAACATATAGAAATAATATTGATGTTTCCACATAACAAAAAAATGATTTTAAATGGAACCGGAGAGAAAAAAGATGCCAAATTATTTCGTTTTTAACACCCCCAATAATTATTTATATTCACTTCTAACCAATACATATACAGCTCCAGCAATTAGTTCTACCCCTGAGGGAGATGCCACTAAATCTCAAATTGTATACACCCTTCCATTTAATACAAGTGTTGCAAGCAGTCAAAATTTACTAATTCAAGTATCAAACCCATCTGGAAGTGGGAAAACGATGTATGTTTCTCGGATTTCTGGAGGGACAACTGCTGCGGCAACTGTCAATATTTATTCTGGAGGTACAATTTCTGGAGGTTCCACTCCGACACCAGTGAATACATACATTGGTAGTTCAAATACAAGCGTTATGACTACAAAAACAAATACAGGTACACTTGGAGGCAGTCCACAAACCATTCTCTCCCTTCTTGTTACAGCTGGTCTATTTTCTATTGATATTAATGGGGGAATCATTGTTCCACCGAATACGACACTTACTGCTACTGTAGGAACTGGTTCTCTCACCGCTTCTGCAAATATTATGTGGTGGGAATATTAGTGATATAGGAGGTGTAACGAAATGAGTAACTATTATGTATTTGATAATGTTAATAATCCTGTTTCTACTAAATCCATCAATACATTCAACAACCCCGGTGTCGTTTCCTCCCCTGAAAATAGCGCCAGTAAAAGCGGCGTTTTCTTTTTTACTACTGCTACAAATTCGCAGTCACTTGGCATTTTGGGTGGTAGTGTCATCATTACATTACAAATTTCCAATCCAAGCGGGAGCGGGAAAACACTATATGTTTCCTCGATCTCTGGAGGCACAGGTGTTTCTTTAAGTTTACTCTCAAGCTTCACGGCTAGTATGCAGCTCATTCAAGGAGGAACCCTGACATCTCCAACTACTTTGACTCCATTTAATGCAAATTTACAAAGCTCAAACACAAGCGTTATGACTGCTCGTTCATCAACATCAGCAGTAAGCGGCGGAACAACTTTTATGAATCTTCCATTACAACCTGGACAATTTTTTATTGACTATACAGGTAGCATTATTGTCCCCCCTAGTAAAAGTATTTCTATTACAATAAATGCTTCCTTATCAGTAGCTGGTGTACTTTCTACAAATGCGAATATATCTTGGTGGGAATACTAACAAACAAAAAACACCTCTCTAGAGAAGAAGTGTTTTTTGTTTATTTATAACGATGCTTGATAAATCTTTACAACATCTTGTTTATTTAATTTTTTAAACTGTCCGAACTCACCATATGCCATTGCTTTTTCTGCCATAACATCAATTTGTTCTTCACCAATTTCATAATTTGCTAAACGAGATGGTGCTCCAATAGATGTCCAAAATTGACGCAATGCTTCAATTCCTTCTAACGCTATGTCAACATCCGCTTTATCTTCTGTTTGAACATGAAACACTCGAATCGCAAATTGTTTAAAACGATCTACATTTTCATGTAAAACATGTTGCATCCAATTTGGGAATAATATCGCTAAACCACCGCCATGCGGAATATCGTACACTGCTGAAACAGCATGCTCAATGTTATGTGTTGCCCAGTCTCCTCGTACGCCCATCGCCAAAATACCATTTAGCGCCATTGTACCACAATATAAAATTGTTTCTCGATGCTCATAACTTTCTAAATCATTTAGCAGTTTCGGAGCTGTCTCAATAACCGTTTGTAAAATAGATTCACAATAGCGGTCCTGCAATGCCGTATTTGTGCCTTGGTGAAAATATTGCTCAAGTACATGCGACATAATATCAACAATACCGTAAATGGTTTGGTTGCGTGGTACAGATATTGTGTGATTTGGATCTAAAATCGAAAATTGCGGAAATGTGACTGGACTCCCCCAGCCATACTTCTCATTTGTTTCCCAATTTGTAATAACCGAACCTGCATTCATTTCAGAACCTGTTGCAGCTAAAGTTAACACTGTTCCAAAAGGTAATGCTTCATTTGCGATCGCTTTTTTCGTAACAAGATCCCACGCATCTCCATCATACTTGCTGCCAGCCGCAATCGCTTTCGTGCAATCAATTACGCTTCCACCGCCCACAGCTAATATAAATTCGACATCATTTTCTTTACAAATTTGAATCCCTTTATTTACTGTTGATAAACGTGGATTAGGTTCTACACCACTCAACTCAAAAATTTCTGCATCTATTTCTTTTAACATAGATATCACATGATCATAAATCCCATTTTGTTTAATACTTCCACCACCATATACGAGTAACACCTTTTTCCCGTATTGAGGTATTTCTAGTTTCAATTGTTCTAATTGACCTTTTCCAAAAATAAGCTTTGTCGGATTACGAAACACAAAGTTTTGCATACACTTCATCCTTTCTAGATAAAAGTAACTATTCTTTTATATATCATATATTTAGCTTTTTATAAAAAAATTTGCTTATGCAAAAAAGAGTCTCAGCTGAAACTGAGACTCTTTTAATAATAAGGTGAAATCATTAAGTATACGATAACTCCAGTAAGGCTTACATATAACCAAATTGGCATTGTCCAACGTACAATTTTACGATGGCGAGTCAATTGGTTTGTAAATCCGTACACTAAAGAAAATAATGCAAGCGGCACAATAATAGCAGCAAGGAAAATATGTGTAATTAAAATAAAGAAATATACATATTTAATGATTCCTTCTCCACCAAAATGCGTTGCTGGCGCTAAATAATGATACGTCAAATACGAAACGCAAAATAGCAATGTTGTTGTAAATGCGGCAAGAATAAATCCTCTATGTAGCTTCACATTCTTTTTAATGATTGAGAACAACGCTGCTAGTAAAAACACGAATGTAAAACTATTACAAATCGCATTAATAAGTGGCAAAATTGTTACATCAAAATGTACTTCTCCTTTGTATCCAACCGATCCAAAAAACAAAAATAAAATAATCGCATTGACGATCACAGAAAGCGTTATTACAACAGGAGCATAGCTCTTCTGTTTCACAGAACCATCAGTCAAATTGTTCACTCCCTCATTCTTCTTAAAATATATAGTAGCTTCATTATTTTAACATATTATTAACAGTATAAATGTGACAAATGTTTGAAATAATCATGTAATGTGAAGCTTCCAGCGTTGATAATCTTTTCATTCACAAGTAGCAAAAAATAAACAATCCTCCTTAAGTCTTTGACTTCTTAAGAAGGATTGTATCGTTTCACACTACAAATTTCAAACCATAGCTTCTGCTTTTAGTTTTTATTAAAAAACATATCGCTATATGCTTGAAAGATCTCAGTTAATTGAAAACCAATCAAAGACATTGCTGTTACTGAAAAGAAACCAATTAATACGAAACGAATCCACATACGAATCTCCTCCTTGTATCATTCATTTAAAATTCAGATGACAAATCGGATGATAGTGGTCGTCTCCTTCTTTTTTCTTTACAACAGCAGTAATATAACGAATAAAGAGCATAATAATGATTGGGAAATATACATGCTTCAAATTTGTCTTGCTTTGTGATATTTCTCCTTGGACGTCGGACGGGGACGTTGAAGAAAAATTAGCACTATTCATATTCCCGTATAAAAATAGGAATTGAATACATAATAATATGCTTACAATTGACATGATATCTTCCCAATCAGTCGTATACAAAAAATTATATATATCTAGCACATATTCCTCCAACGTTACCCCTCCTTTCTTTTTTACTATTTTCCTAATATTCGTATAAAAAGTCAAGAAAAATATTTTATATACACTGTGGTAATAATGATTACATATAATGGAAGGTGATAAAAAGGAAAAATCCATCTGCCCTTCTGATTGTAATTGGAAATCAATTAATCAAAATTATAACAAAAAACAACTGTTTACGTTGAGAAAATGGATGGGTAAATAACAGTAGATTTAAAAACTAACAAAAATATAAAAACCCGAATAGGAACCATTTCACTACCCGGGTTTATGCTTTATTAAGCTTTCTCTTCAAATAATCGTGCAGTTTCAATAATAACTTGAACCGCTTTTTCCATGTTATCTACAGACACATATTCAAATTTACCATGGTAGTTTTCCCCGCCCGTAAAAATATTTGGTGTCGGTAAACCCATATACGATAACTGCGAACCGTCAGTTCCTCCGCGAATCGGTTGAATATTCGGTTCGATATCAAGATTTTTCATTGCCTCATATGCAATATCAACAATCTCTTTCACCGGTTCAATCTTTTCAAGCATATTGTAATACTGATCATTCATCTCAAGTATGATATTTTCTAAACCATATTTCTCTTGCATTTGTTTTGTAATAGCTGCTATGTTCTCTTTTCTAGTATTAAAATGTTCGCGATCAAAATCACGAATAATGTAAGTAGACTGACTTCGCTCAACATCACCATTCATAGAAATAAGGTGATAAAACCCTTCGTATCCCTCTGTATATTCCGGTGCTTCTTCTACTGGTAGTTGCCCATGGAATTCCATTGCGAGCTTATTGGCATTTACCATTTTATTTTTAGCTGTTCCTGGATGAGTACTATTCCCTTTGAAAGTAAGCTTGGCACCAGCAGCGTTAAAGCTTTCATATTCTAATCCACCTAGCGGACCTCCATCCATTGTATATGCAAATGAAGCTCCAAAAGCTTCTACATCAAAATGAGCTGGACCGCGGCCAATTTCTTCATCAGGTGTGAATGCTACTCTAATTTTCCCGTGTTTTATTTGTGGATTATGTAATAAATAATTCATTGCCGTCATAATTTCTGTAATGCCTGCTTTATCATCTGCACCAAGAAGTGTTGTTCCATCTGTTGTAATTAATGTATGCCCTTGATAAGACGGGAGCTCTGGAAATAATTCTGGGGTTAATACAACACCTAGCTCCTTATTTAACGTAATTGCCTTACCATCAAAATTTTCATGAATTTGTGGCTTCACATTTTTCCCTGTAAAATCTGTTGCTGTATCTAAGTGAGCTAAAAAACCAATTACAGGAATTTGCTTGTCCGTATTCGCAGGAAGTGTCGCCATGACGTAGCCATTTTCATCCATCGTTACTTCTGATAATCCAAGCTCTTTTAATTCTTCTACTAATTGCTTTGCAAACTTAATTTGGCCAGGCGTTGATGGAACAGTATGACTTTCTGCATCAGATTGCGTATCCACCTTAACATATCTTGTAAAGCGTTCGATAATTTCTTGTTTCATGCTACTTCACTCCTTTTTGTCTATCTGTATATATTATAAACCTTTGTTACACGTTTTTTTATTTCTTTTCATTGCATCTTTTAAATTTCAATGAACAATCAAAAAAAGCAGGCCTTTGTTCCAAAACAAAGGCCTGCTTTTCTAATATTACTCACCTAAATCAACATTGTGGTACACTTGTTGAACATCTTCTAAATCTTCTAATGCATCAATCATTTTTTCAAATTTCACTTGTGCATCTTCTGGAAGTTCTACTTCATTTTGTGCAAGCATTGTTAGTTCTGCAACTGTATATTCAGTTATACCAGCATTTTTAAATGCTTCTTGCACTGCATGGAATTGATCCGGTTCCGCGTAAACAATAACTGCTTCCTCTTCTTCCAAGATGTCACGCACATCTACATCTGCTTCCATTAAGATTTCAAGTGCTTCATCTGCTGTTTTACCTTCAAGACCAATAACAGCCGTTGCATCAAACATATACGCTACCGATCCGTTTACTCCCATGTTACCAGCATTTTTGCTAAATGCAGCACGTACATCTGCTGCAGTACGGTTCACGTTATTAGTTAATGTATCTACGATTACCATTGATCCATTTGGTCCAAAGCCTTCATAGCGAAGTTCATCATAGGTTTCTTCTGAACCGCCTTTTGCTTTTTCAATCGCACGGTCAATGATTGTTTTCGGTACGTTGTACGTTTTTGCACGTTCAAGTACAACTCTTAAAGTCTGGTTAGATTCTGGATCTGGTTCCCCTTGTTTTGCTGCTACATAAATTTCACGTCCAAACTTCGCATAAATACGACTCGTATTTGCATCTTTTGACGCTTTTTTGTCTTTAATATTGTTCCACTTACGTCCCATACTTGTTCCACTCTCTTTCAACTTTGAATCTACATAAAAATAGTAATATAAAATATGCTGTTTCTTCAACTTTTTTTCATTATATTTCACATTGTTAACAAAAAAGACAAATTGAAGATGTCACATTTATTCACTACATTATATTATACCTTATTACAAGTTTAATAATCAAAGAAAGACAAATGATTCTTATCTATATAAATATAAACCCTCTTGGGCAAGAGCATCTGGCCATGCATAGTAATAACAGTCAGGGCCTTTTCCTGCCACAGACAATGGTTAAAACAAAGAGAGAAAACGAGTGCAAGGCACTTTT
Organism: Bacillus sp. JJ864; assembly: GCF_036963045.1. Classification (NCBI taxonomy): domain Bacteria; kingdom Bacillati; phylum Bacillota; class Bacilli; order Caryophanales; family Bacillaceae; genus Bacillus; species Bacillus sp. JJ864. The sequence continues at coordinate 12,574 of NZ_JBALLY010000182.1, forward strand.
TTCTCCCTAGTAGCAACTCAAATGCCGTAAAATTAAAATGGATTTATATATTGATGTATACTACCAACTCCATTAAACTTTTTGAAGGTGTTTCGAGCGATAGTTCAATTTTCAAATTATTATGACATATCTTCATACAGCAAAGCTTAAACAACCTTTTAAAAATAGTAATATATTCAAAATATCGATTCTGTATGAAATCACATAAATTATACAAGCAATTCTTCTCTTCAACTCATTTCTTCAAATCTATTTTCTGAAGTATTCTCTTCACTTATATGACTATGCTTTTTTGAATACGCGAAGTATACAAATGCTCCGATTACTAACCAAATTCCAAAATATAACCACGTTGTGAAAGGTAGATTAATCATTAGAAATACACAACATACAATTGAAATAATCGGTAAAACTGGCACAAGCGGAACCATAAATCCACGCTGTAGTTTTGGGTGCGTTTTACGAAGAATTATTACAGATACACTGACCATCGCAAATGTTAATAGTGCTCCAATATTCGCTAAATTTGATAACTCTTTTAAATCGATAAATCCAGCAATTAAAGCACTTCCGATTCCTGTTAACCATGTTGTAAATACTGGTGCTTCTGTTTTTTCATTAATTTTCGCAAATGATTTTGGAAGTAAACCATCACGACTCATCGCGAAAAATACACGTGTTGTCGCATAGATGTATGCAAAAATTACAGCCATAATACCAATTACGGCCCCAATTGCAATCACACCAGCCACTTTATCTTGTCCCACAACTTCTAATACATAAGCCATCGCTTCCGGTACATTTAATTCTTTGTACGAGACCATTCCTGTCATAACAAGGCAAACTGCAATATAAATGACTGTACAAATAGCGAGTGATGCAATAATACCAATCGGTAAATCGCGCTGTGGATTTTTCACTTCTTCTGCTGAAGTTGCCAGCGCATCAAATCCTAAAAAAGCAAAAAACACAGCCGCTCCGCCTGCAAAAACACCACTTAAGCCATACGGTGCAAATGGAATCCAGTTTGCTGGTTTTACATAAAACACACCAACAGCAATAAATAATACAACAATACTAAGTTTAATTAACACCATTGCATTGTTCACACGTTTACTTTCTTTCGTCCCACGTGATAATAACCATGTTAGTGCAAGCGTAATCATTACTGCTGGCAAATTCACAATACCGCCCTGTGATGGGATTGTTAACAATGCTTTCGGTATTTCTAATCCAAATCCACTTATTAAGTTGTGAAAATACCCCGTCCATCCACCAGCTACTGCTGCTGTTGTTACGACGTATACGGATAGTAACGTCCATCCCATTAAATGTGCTACAAACTCTCCAATTGTTACATATGAATACGTGTATACACTACCTGATACAGGAAGTGTAGAAGCAATTTCGGCATAGCATAAAGCTGCAAATCCACAAACAATTGCTGCAATCATAAATGAAAAAATTACCGCAGGCCCAGCATCTCTTGCCGCAACTAATCCAGTGAGCACAAGAACTCCTGTGCCAATTATCGCACCAATACCTAACATTGTTAGATCAAACGCGCCTAATGATTTCGTTAAAGTTTTACTTTGACTTTCTCTTAACAACTGGGTAACAGATTTCTTTTTAAATAAATTAACTATCTTACTTACCCCCTTATATTAAGAAAAGCTAAGAGGGTCTCTCTTAGCTCTTCCCGTGTTCTATGAACCTATTTCTCAGTCTCGGTTTTTATTTAACAATTTTCAGATCATTACTTTACTTCATTTGCAAAGAAATGCTCACATACGCTAGAAATACGAGTTAAATCAACGTTTCCACCAGAAATAATCGCTGCTACTTTTTTTCCTTTAATATAGGAATCAACTTTACCTGCAAGAAGTGCAGCTGTCGCTAATGCTCCCGCACCTTCTACTACAGCTTTTCCACGTTGTAATAAATCTTTCATAGCTACTTCTAATTCATCTTCTGATACAGTTACAATGTCATCTACTAATTCTTTCACGATTTCAAAAGTTAAGTTTCCTGGAATTTTTACTGCGCACCCATCAGCGATAGTAGGTGCTACATAATGCTCTATAATTTCGCCTTTATCATATGAAGCTTTCATTCCATGAACATTATCAGCTTGAACACCAATTACATTAATAGAAGGATTAAAAGATTTCAGGGCTACCGCGATTCCAGCAATAATTCCGCCGCCGCCAATCGGTACAATGACAGTATCAACGTCCCACATATCATCAAGAATATCGAGACCAATCGTTCCTTGACCTGCCATTACTTCTACATCATCATATGGATGTAAATATGTTTCTCCCGTTTCTTTTATAATTTCTTCACATTTTGCTTTTGCATCATCAAACGTATCACCATATAAAATAACTTCTGAACCATATCCTTTTGTTGCTTCAACTTTCGCTTTTGGAGCAGAAGTTGGCATTACAATTTTACTTTTAATTCCAAGTAAATGTGAAGATAACGCAACACCTTGCGCGTGATTACCAGCTGAACAAGCAATAACACCACGAGCTCTTTCTTCATCTGTTAAATTAGAAATTTTATTGAATGCCCCGCGAAATTTAAATGATCCTGTTAATTGCATATTTTCTAATTTTAAGTATATTTCCCCACCTGTTTTACTTGTTAAATAAAAGGATTTAACAAGCGGTGTTTTACGTGCGTTTCTATCAAGAACTTGTTTGGCATTTTTTATATCAACAATATTTAGTGACAAAGTTTTCGTAATCATATTAACACTTCTTTCAATTGTTTATATTTTAACCCTAACGTTGTTCCTAAATTTTTATAAGACTTCTTTCAATTGTTTATAATCTAACCCTAACGTTGTTCCTAAATTTTCATAAGTAATGGTTCCTTTATAAATATTAACACCATGTACTAATGCAGGTTTGTTTTGAAGAGTCTCTTCTAAACCATCGTTAGCAATTGCTAATAAATAATCGATATTTCCATTCGCTAACGCCATAGTAGAAGTACGTGGGGTTGCCCCAGGCATATTTGGTACAGCATAATGGATGACATCGTGCTTAATAAATATAGGATCATTATGTGTTGTATAGTGATCAATTGTTTCAACTGTTCCGCCTTGGTCGATTGCAATATCAACAATAACACTTCCTGGTTTCATAGACTGAACCATATACTCTTTCACAATTTTTGGTGGTCTAGCACCCGGAATTAAAATAGTTGAAATAAATAAATCTGCATTTTTAATTGTTTTCTCTAAGTTTTCAGTATTAGATTCCATAACTTCAACTGGAGCATTTGCATATTTTTCTTGTAAATAAGCAATTTGTGTTTTATTTAACTCTAAAATTGTTACGTGGCAACCGATTCCAACAGCCATATCACATGCATTAATTGCAGCGTTACCTCCGCCTAAAATCACAACATTACCAGCAGGAATACCCTCTATTCCTGATAATAAAATTCCTTCTCCTTCATGTTGCTTTTCTAAATAATAAGCTCCCATAAACACTGCTCGGCGCCCAGCAATTGCACTCATCGGTTTTAATAATGTTAAAACGCCATTTTCACTAATTGTTTCTCCAGCAATAGCAGTTGTTCCCGCTTTTCTCATCGCTTCCACACACTCTTTGGAAGCTGCTAGATGTAAAAATCCCCAAACAATTAAGTCTTTCTTAAAATATTTATACTCTTCCGCTAAAGGTTCTTTTACTTTTACTACCATATCAACATCCCAGGCTTGCTCTTGATTAACTAAAATAGCACCTGTATTT
>NZ_JBALLY010000182.1:16368-16794 GCF_036963045.1 Bacillus sp. JJ864
TATACTCTTCATTTGTATAACCTGATCCTACACCAGCATCTTTTTCTACTAAGACTTCATGTCCAGCTTTAATTAATTTCTGGGCATTTTCTGGTGTCATACCAACACGTGCTTCACCTTTTTTAATTTCTTTAACTACGCCAATTCTCATGCTGACACATCCTTTTAAAATGTAATATAAATTACATTATTTGTTATACGATTCAAATAAATTCGCGGAATATATCAAACACCTCGATACTTCCTCATTTGTTTGAATCGCCTGTTCACACCTACAAGATAGCACTCTGGAAAATATTGAGTCAACATTTTGTGAAATAGTTCACAAAATGTTTTTTTTTATTTTGAAATAAAATTTTTCTCACAAAGAAGCATTGAACACGATTTAAAAGTGTGCTAGACTTTCTCACAAGTAACATCTCTTAT
>NZ_JBALLY010000183.1:0-2167 GCF_036963045.1 Bacillus sp. JJ864
ATCCAATGAAATACATGCCGTAAACCCAGATGGAACATTAAAATGGAAAATGCCACTTGCATTAACGAATACGAATGCAAATCATTCTATAACAATCGGTGCGGATGGTACGCTATATACTGTAGGAGCTGGTGGATCACTTATAGACGATTCTTATTATTATTCTCTAATCGCGATCGGAGACACATATATAGATAAAGTATGCACAAAAGAAAGTACATCGATGGAAGTATTAAAATCACTTGAAGCGAAAAGTAAGAATGCGAAATTAACAGAAGAAGAAAAGAAAGAAGCACGTGATATCTTAAATAAGCTTTCTAGTATCACACAAGGTGAACAAGGAAAGAAAGAAGCGGGTGATATCTTAAATAAGCTTTCTAGTATCACACAAGGTGAACAATTTGAACAAGGAAAATATGATTTACAAGCTGAATTTCCTTTCGGACAAAATTGGAGTAGGAATTCACCTTATGCTGGAACAGATGTTAATAAAGTAAAATGGGAGTTTAAGCTTTACAATAAAGATGTTCCCTACGGTTCTAGCTCACCAGTATTTTGGGCACAGCCAGCAATTGGACATGATGGAACTATCTATGTAACAAATGCGAATAGAAAGTTGTACGCTTTAAATAAAGATGGTTCCGTAAAATGGAAGAAGGAAATTAAGACTGGAGGAAACAGCACGCCCGTTATTGCTGAAGATGGAACTATTTATGTTACTGCGGGTGATTTAACTGCTTTCAATCCAGATGGTTCAATAAAATGGCAAGTGAAAGCTCCATATGGAAATACTCCTGTTTTGGATAGTGACGGTACAATTTATGTACGTGGTCAAAAAGGAATAGATGCTTATAATCCAGATGGTTCAAAGAAGTGGTCATCAAATGAAATAAGGGGTGGGGTAGCTAATTCTATGCTCATTTCAAAAGATGGCATCATTTATACGTTAGCTTCGGATCTTGGGAATAAATATCTCTATGCTCATGATAAAACCGGTAAGGAATTATGGCAAAAATATCTTTGGGGAGAATACAGCGGTAATGGGCTCACTTTAGGGATAAATAATGAAATACTTGTAAATACACAGGACAAGTTATATGTTTTTGATAAGAATGGGAACATAGTACATCAATGGAAAGAAAAAGAAGTATTGTATTCCGCACCTACAGTTTCTTCTACAGATGGAACAATTTATGTGGGCGGGAAAGGTTATATTTACGCATATAATCCAGACTATTCCTTGAAATGGAAATATCAGGCTAGAATAGGTTTTTTTGATATAGAGCCACCTGTAATTGATAAAAATGGTGTAATTTATTTTAAAACAAGTAGTGAACTGTGTGCATTAAATCCTGATGGGACGCTTAAGTGGAAACTTCCTTATACATCAACATGGTTTCCGTCAGGTGGTGTTAATAACTCAATAACAATTGGTAAAGACGGAACCTTATATACTAATGGAAAATATGTTTCAGCAAATGATGACGGATATTTTTCCTTAGTAGCAATTGGAGATTCTTATACAGACAATGTCTGTACAAAAGAAAGTACATTCATGGAAGTACTGAAATCACTTGAAGCGAAAAGTAAGAATGCGAAATTAACGGAAGAAGAAAAGAAAGAAGCACGTGAAATCTTAAATAAAATTTCTAATGATCTTGATAAGAAAGATAACTAAATTCGTTTTTTAAAGAATTAAATAACTTGTAAAAAAGAGGGACAAACGTCTCTCTTTTTTATTTTGGAAGGAGGTGAAGACTTGGAACGAATCAGCAATCTTGCAAACGCAATAAATATTACAGGTGTTATCTGTAGCACGCAATTTAAAGTAGGTGCTTTCATATCCGGTGGTATAGGGACAATTATTAGTTTTCTATATGGGGTACCGCCACATCGCTATCAAGCTAAGAAATACAAATACCTCCAAAACGAGAAAATTGACATCTTCATGGAAAATGTACAATTTTTTTGTTTTGGGATAACTCATTCTTATTAGCTTGGCGGCGGTGTGTGAGCATTTATTTTTAATCAAAAAAAGAAAAACACTCCTCGGAGTGCTTTTCTTTTTAATAAATATCATCTATACTGTTTTTGCTAGGAGTTGAGTTTAGAGTATACTCTCCTAGGTTTAATAATACTTTTTATTTGATAAACCGCAAAATTGGCT
>NZ_JBALLY010000184.1:0-1058 GCF_036963045.1 Bacillus sp. JJ864
TCATTCGTTTTCCTGAAAACGTTGCATTTTGGTCATTTGTTCCATACGTTGGAATACAGTCATGATCTAGAAAACTTGCTTTTGATGTGTAAGATTCCTCAGTTACAACAACTTGAATGCCTACCGCACTCGCTTTGTATGTAATCATTTGAATCAATAAACTATGCGAGATATGGCAAAATGTTTGGTTATTTTTCTTTCCCATATCAGTTTCTTGTTTCCAACTTTTGTTTTGACCAATAACGATTTTGCAAACTTCCTCTTCTTGAGCTAGTTTTACAATATGATGACTAGCCTTATGGAAAATGTCTTTTATTTTCAGGTAACGCTTTTGATGAAGTTTTTCTATTCTTTTAGAAGTAAAAGAGCCTTCATTTGTTTGTTTACCTTGCCTTAAAACACTTGTAAAGTGGCTCTTCATTTTATTGTAATATTGATTTATGCTTTTGATATGTTTGCCCTTAACAAGTACAGGATTCAAACCTGTATACACTTGTCGTATATAAAAGTTTGTCGTGTTGTACATATTTTTAGCGTTTTGGCAAGATTCTTGAAAATAAGAATACATACGATGTCCTTTTTTAATCCAAATCTGAAGAGTTTTATAATTTATTTGATTTTCCGTTGTCATTTTTTCACCTCCCTGTTAAAGCTATTATACCAAAATAAGAACGTACGTTTCTATCGTTTTGCTTGAAAATAAAATATTTTTTCGATTCACCTCATCACCTTCACATATGTTTAGAGGTGGGAGTCCTCTCGAAAGGTATGATAGAGAGAAGAGCTGATCTTTGATGGGGATTGGCTCTTTTTGTATGAGGATTAATACATGAATCCATTTTGATTTTTGACATACAGATTACTGCTATGCAGATACTCGCTTTCTCTCTATGTTTTTACTTCGCATGTGGCAGAAAAAGGTCCTAATCGCTACTACGCATGGCCAGACGCTCTCGCCCATCTAAAAAGAAAAGGTTTTTATGTTAGTTTTCAATTTGTATTTATATATTTTAAAAATTCATTTACTTTTCATAGATTACTTATATATATAATTACAA
>NZ_JBALLY010000185.1:0-878 GCF_036963045.1 Bacillus sp. JJ864
TGCATATTATTTTCTAATAAATTCAACTTATAAATATCTCATTTCTCCGTCCACCATCGTTCTTAATTTGAATAATAACAGGAAAATTTTCAAGAATTCTGATCATCTCATAAATCCCTTTCCCTTACAAATAGTTTAATTTTCCCATCTATTTTGTCCAATGATTGTAAAAAAAGGATTCATTTGAGACATATAGAGAAAATGCCTATTCGAGAAAAAGCAGTTTGTACAAATTAGCGGTTTAAAATTATTTACAAAGTTACATAGAGAAAAAACAGATAAACCTACAGTTGTAATCTATATTTATAATTAGTTTGATTTACTTCTTTCTTTGCTTAAGATAAAATCAACTACTACCTTAGGAGCATCATCTTTAAGTCTGTAACCTTCACCGGATTCTTTTACTACAGAGACCTTATCTTTATCATTAATTAAAACTAAAAGAGTTTCTTTTGAACCGTTTTTAAAATTAACTTCCATTTCTATTGAAGATTTTTTTGCCTTTTCATCAAACTGAGATTTAATTGGTGAACCATCTTTTATAGTTTTGACAATATCTTTAATTAAGGTTTCATTTGAAGTTAGAGACCTGTTGGTTATTAAATGACCATTATTAGTTTGTGATTTTAATATGTTTATATCTTCTATTTCGCTATCCTTTAGTAAATTAAATTCCACTTGTTGTTCTTTCTCATTTATTACTATAGATGATTTTGCTTCTTTAGAAGAACATCCGATTAAACTAAAAAGTAAAACCATTACAAAATAGTAGAAGCATTTTTGTTTATTTTTCCTCATTTTAAAATTCCTTTCCTCCCTGAAATACCATTATATAGTTATATATACAATTTTATCCTTAATTAAATTAAAATGCATCT
>NZ_JBALLY010000185.1:889-3930 GCF_036963045.1 Bacillus sp. JJ864
CTATAAGTGGTCTCGACGCATGCCCATTAGCTTAAAAATTTCTTTGTTGCCTAAAATGAGAATCTCGCATTTGTTTAGTCTAAGAATATTAAAGTATTTGGTTTTAGCAGAGCAAACTTTTTGTTCTCTCCCATAAGTAAGGATGTTTATATGTATATAATTTTCTTAGTGTAAAAAAGATGATTCATATAGATATGAATCGAATTATGTATTGTTACGATAAATTAATTATAGTGAGGTTTTTTTACATGATTCGATTAATTGCGGAAAGAGATGCAGAATCTTTTCTAGAATTATGCAAAAAGATTGATGGGGAAACGGAATTTATGTTATTTGAGGATGGAGAAAGATCTACTACAATTGAACAACAATAAAATTTCTCTCTCTTCTATTTCAGCTAATTTTATTGCCGAGATTCATTATAAATTAGTAGGATATTCGATGCCAATTGGTGGTAATCCTAAACGAATTAAACATAGGGTTTATATTGTTGCCGGTGTAACAAATGAGGTTAACGGTAAAGGAATTGGAACTCAGTTATTTAAAACTGTAGGTGTAATTAGACTAGAATTGACAGTAAGAGTAAATAAAGTTCCCAACTGTTTGGATGTACCTCCCCGCAAATAACATCTTGTTTAAACTCTAATATTAGTTCTTGAACTAGTGATAAAGGAAATTGATATTTCTTTGCCATTCTTCATCATGAACTATTCCTAAGATACCTACAACAGTCATAATAACCTTCCGATTGATTATAAGTCCTGCCTATTTGTTCAACGATTTACCGTATAAATTCTGTTATGAATAAAAGATAAAACTCAATAATATCACCCCCCAGAATGGTGTTATGATCCTTCTAGGTTATTTATGTAATCCCTTTCCTTTAAACTCTTTCCATATTTCTTCTATAAAAAGATTTGGATGACGGTAATTAGCACGATGTAAAAGGTCTCTATATTCAGGATTATTTTTGAAAAAACGAGAAGAATATGCTTGTCTGAACGTTACGTTTGTAGCGGTTTTAAATTTTGGATCGTCAAAAATCAGTTCTTTTAACTGTTGTACTTGTTTATCAGTCTTTGCACGGCGATTCTTTTTAATTTCTTCTAATTTTCCCTCTGGTATTTCCTGTATCGCTGATTCAATAATATCTTCCAATGTTTCTTCATAAATAGAAGAGTCATCATCTTTAATGGTATGGTTATAGAATAAGAATCCGTCCTTTATATAATACATTAATAAACTATATGGTTTATCAAAATCGATTTCTTTTATTGTTTTATTATGTTTAGCGATCTTCAATCTTATCTGCGATTGTATTATTTCTTCATATTCTTCGTACATACACTGATCTTCATCAGGGATAATATAGTTTTCCTCGTATTCAAACTCATATTCAAAGAATAATAATTTGTTATCTACATGTACCTGAAATTCTAGAAAATCTTTTAAATTTGGTATTTCTATTTTGTTGATTTCTGAACCCAAATCTACTTTTCCCTCGATAAGAAAAAAACCCATATCTTGAGCTTCTTTTTTCAATTCATTTGGTAGTAATACATGTCCCTCCATAAATTCCCTCCTAAATTATTTTCATATTTTGCTCTAAGCTATATATCATCACAAATTAATTTTCATATTTATCGTTTCTCATGTGGAGTAGAATCAGGAAAATGTGGATCTACAACGATAAGGGGTATTGCCCCATCGACATCAAGCTAAAAAGAACAAGTTAGCCCAAAACAATAAAACGAGCAAAATGTACAAATTTTTCGGTCTGGGGGGATTATGAGATATTAACTTGATGGGCATGTGGCATGTGGCATGTCACCATAACAACAAAAATATTTTCTAAGATACATTTTCAAATTATTTTGCTTGAACTCGTTGCTCATCAACTGATGTAATCGAATTTTCTTTTATTAAGAAATGAATAATTGGCAACACTAAGAAACTAGCAATTGCACACATTATGCCAATAGCTAAAAATGTGTGCCCGCCTATCAATAACCAAGAAGCGCCCGCGGAGGCAAACATCATTCCAATGTACATCGCTGAGCTATTTAGAGCCATTACGGTACCTCTTACTTTTGGACTTAATTCTGAAATTAAAGCTGTTAATGAAGATTGTCCAAAACCAATTGCTGTACTCCATATTATGTGTACAATCACCGCAAATATTACATGCTCAGTTAACAAAGTGAAACTAACAACTCCTACTGCAGCGATAATAGTAGCAATTGAGACAACTGCTTTTTTACCAATTTTATCTGCTAATTTACCACCTATGATGTTGCCGATAATACTACCGGCTCCTGCCAAAAAAATTACCATTCCTGTTTTTTCTACACTAAAATCAAAATTCCCTTTATAATAAACTCCTATATAAGAAAACATTCCTTGTAAACTAACAGTCCATGAGAATGTAGATAATAATGCAAAGAACACAGACGGATTTGTAAAGGCTGTCTTAATTGCAGAAACTATTACCGCTGGTGCAGAAACTGGAATTTGATTTGTTGGTGACGTTTTAGGTAACAAGCCCATTATAATAAATGCTACCAACATTGCTAAAACTCCTATACCATAAAAAGTCCATTGCCAATTACCGACGGAAGTTAAGAAAGCCCCAATTGGTACACCTAGCACAGTAGAACCAACCATAGCCCCTGCTAAACCTGTTAATGCACGAAAAATCAAGATTGTATTAAAATTTTGTGATAGTCCTGTACAAAAAGTTCCTATTGAAAATATAACCATCCCTGTCACAATCATTTGTTTGCGACCAAATTTATCAGAAACCGGACCAAAAAATGGAGCAGTTAATCCATAAAATAATGCATAAGAGGTAATTAACCACCCTCCCCTTTCCATTGATGTTGAAGTAGATTTAGCAATATCAGGAATTAAAGGTGATACCACTAAAGAATCCATTCCAATAAAAAATGCTACAATTGCTAGTAGAATTAACATAGGTTTAATTTCTTTATCATTCACTTCAATTTCCCCTTTGTTTTTGATTTTATTTCATATATGAAATA
>NZ_JBALLY010000186.1:0-10182 GCF_036963045.1 Bacillus sp. JJ864
CCTCCTATGTAATAATTTGCGAGACATAACATTTAAAATAATAACATATTAACTATATATTGTAATTTATTATTATAAAGAGCTGATAAGGAGGTGTCTGAACAAGTGTAGTAGGTTCCTAGCACCCACTCATCTTCAGGAATTTGCATAAAGGCTTGTCGCTGTTCCGGTGAAAGCAATTCGCTACCTCTGCCATTTTCATACAGGGGTAGCGTCCCCAAAATGCGGATTTACAACGTTAAGGGGTACCGCCACACCGCCATCAAGCCAATGACAACAAATAACCCATAACAAAAATTTTGTTATGTTAATGAATGTGTAACAAGACCTCATAAATAAAAAAGATAAGACCAGGAACTCAGTCTTATCTATGGCATAAGGAGAAACAAATAGGGTGATAACCATCACCTTTTCATGATATTACATTAAATTTTAATTTTGAATATTATAACTAAAAATAGTAGCAATATCTATATTGAGAAATTTATTACCAATTCGTTTTAAGTACCAAAAGGTAAACCTTGAGATACATTTTTTACTTTCATGTATTTGGTGTTAAGTTAGTCCCTTGAGTTATCTGTAAAAGTATACTTTTATAGACAATAGGAGGATTCCCTACATCATAAAATGTTCAAAGAACAAACTGTTCGAAAAGGTGTACCTCTATAAACACTTAGACTAGGATCTATAAAAATAAAATTTAGGATATTCATAATATATGAATCCTTTTGTTAGCTAAAATGAAATTTATTCCTCTGAAAAATAACCCAAATCACGAATACATAAATCTTCTGGTCGTAAGGTATCTAAGCACTCCGTCCCAAATGTTTTGTCATTATTTTTTCCTGGTCCAACTTGAAAGTTAAGAAATTCCCCACTGTGCAGATCATATTCTAATTGAATTTTGATTCCGGCTGTTTGGGCACATCCTCCAGAGCCTGGATATACATTCTCTAAAGCATTTGGCACTTGAAATACGGTAGCATCTAGGATACGAATTCGCTGGAAATAAGAGAAGAGATGGTTAGAAATTTGCGTTTGTTCACATACTTTTTGTTGTAACAGTAAAGAAAAAATATGTTGTAAAAACAAAACTGCTTTCGCATTTAAACGTTTATTTAAGCCCTCAGGGCTAAGTAAAGTACCAGTAGCTGCATGAAGCCTACTACATAATCGGACTAATGGGTCACTTGCAATCCGTTGACTCATCCAAATACAAATAGTAGCTAAGTCTGAGCCAGAAAACTTGCGTTTTCGCTTTACAAACCCAAGATTTCTTGCAAGTTCTTCTAAAAATACAGGTGTAACATATCGTTGTAATTCTTCCGCAAATGGTTGTAGTTCATCTTGAATCGAGAGATTCATAAGAAAACGTCATCCTTTCTAATCTAGCATTTTTTAGAAAGAATAACGTTTTTTTCGTTTTATAGATACAATTTCGTTTTATCTTGATGACAATGGGCGGTACCCCCTCTAGTAATAAGTCTTTATTTATGATTTGTTCTAATTTTTGTTGTTGAAAAGTATATGGATGTTTATCATTTTGATTCAGTACCGGCATAAGTGAGTTTTCATCGAGACTTTCAACCTCAAATTCATATTATAAATAAAAAAATAGCCAATGCTAGATATGCATTATTACATGCCTTTCCTTGTAAATATCACATGAAAATTCAAGTTAATTTTACTATAATTAATAGGAAAACATTTCAATTCATACTTAAATTTACTAATTATGTAAAGTTAAGTTAGTGATGCTAATCATTAGGTGGATTATATGTTTTGAATGATTATAAAATTATTATTATCCTGAGAGGTGTCTACCATGAAAATATCTAATCATCCAGATAATAAGGAGTATATTTGTCATTTGATATCTCAAACATTCGAGATAGCTGTTCGTTTTTTAGATAAGAACAAGAATATCCTTTATGAAAATATATATCATAATACTCCAAACCCTTGGTATTCCTCTAAAGAGGAATACCTAAATGAACTTTATTCGGATAATGATCCCGCTAATTTTCCTATTATTAGAAATAATAATTATTTTGAAAACTTCATTTTAATAAACTTAGAAAATAATAAAAATTTTGAAGGAACTTTTATTATTGGGCCCTCTTTATATTTCAAACCATTTGAAAAAATGCTGGATAGAATTATAAATAATTGTCATATCGTTATAAACAAACAAGAAATAATAAACTATTATCATTTAATACCCACGATAAAACAATCATCCTTAATTCATATCAGTGTTCTACTCTATTACATGATTTATTTACAAAAAATAGATGTTAACACTGTTATTGAGAAGAATAAACAGTTTAAACGCGAAATCTGTAGGGTCGAGAATCCTGACTTATATATTTCAATTTGTCATCAAAATAATTCTATGCGTAATGAAATAGCCGTTTCCAGCAAAATGTTTGAAGCAATTAAATCTGGGAACAAAGAGGAATTAATAAAACATTGGGATTCATTTCCTCATAAGACAATTACAGTTTTGTGCATAACTAGTGAATTAAGAAATCGAAAAAATCAAGCGATTGCTGGCATTGCTATAGCTACTAGATATGCAATAGATGGAGGGTTGCCTTCAGACATCGCTTTTTCAATTTGTGAGTTATACATACAAAATGTAGAAAAAATAAATGATGTAAAATCAATATTAGTTTTAGTAAAAGAGGCTTTTTGTAGTTTAACAGAACATGTAAGAACATGTAATGTGAGAAATTATTCGAAGACGATTACTACTTGCCAAAATTATATTTCAAAAAACATTTATCAAGAAATATCCCTCAAACAGCTTGCACATATTACTAATAAGAATTCTATGTATCTATCTACAATGTTTAAAAAAGAGGTAGGAATAACAATAAGTGAATATATTCATCGTGTAAAAGTGGAAGAGGCAAAAAAACTTTTAACTTTAACTAACTATACTTTATTAGAAATCAGTACTTTACTCAATTTTAATAGTCAAAGTTATTTTACTAAGATTTTCAAAAAAAATACCCAAATTACTCCAAAACAATACCGGAATCAATACACCCTTTACTAAAATATATGAATTCTGGCCATAAATAATTATCATATATTCAGAAAGAACATGCCTAATTAAAATTGAAAATAATTTTTTGATTGAACGAATAATCTCAATAGAGTAAAACCTATTGAGATTAGGATTTCTTCCTTAACTTTATACATTCACAAAATCCTGATGTCCCTTCATAGTTAACGGTATTAACTGAATCTCTATTAATTACTAAATTCAAGTAAAAATCGTTATAAATTCCTAATAATGTTATCAAACATTAACTAAATTTTCATGTAATATCTTTAGTGTTGAATCCCCAAAAAGGAGATGTAGTATTAATCATGAAAAATATTAAACTTGTTACTCATGAAACTTTTGTTACTTCTGAAAAACAAAGTATTAACTTTTTAAAATGGATGCACCAAATACCACATTAAAAGTATCTAACGCAAATGTCTGTTTTAGGAACGGATGGCAGTGGGCCGTTAAGTCAAGCGTAATTTCATGGGCAAAAACTCAGAATTATGAATTTTGTTTTCAAACGGATCATGGTTTCAGTTTTTTTGATATTAGAGTCTGTGTAACTGATGATTAGAAAAGTTTTCTGCATCATGGTTCTGTATATCTTAAGGTAACCATTCATTAATTTATTAATGAAGCTAAAAATTCATTTCCTAAAATCTTTGAAGATTTTTATTTGGGGAGTTAATAAATAGAATACTTTATAAACTAGAGAGGATGTATTGTAATGGTAAAACGAGATATTTCGCCAAGGGATCTTGGAGGTAGTAAAGAATCACCATTTTTACTTTCTAAAGAAGACTGGATTATGATTCAAAAATATACAGGTGATGGTGTATATGTCCCTGTAAATGAAGCTGAAATGCGTAAAACTTTAGCACTTTCGTCTTCGGATGAAATTCCAGATTTTGGCGAACTGTATTCAGTTTATTCAAATGTTAAATCTCATTGTCAAAATTGGACGGACAACACATATAGAGAAGTTCTTGGTGTCGCTAATGAAATTGTTAATTATTCCAGAAGGGCGACAGTTTACTACAAACCTTTATTGGATTACTTACCAGCCATTTTAGATGGTGATACTAAATCTTTAGAAATGTTTCAAAAGATTTGTAAAAAGTTAGCGAAGGAAGCAGCAGAATTTCGCGATCATGCTGGTGCTTTGGCAACAATGATTGGAGTATTTGCAACTGACACGGCTAATGATTATAGGGATTTAACAGAAATTAAGGTGAAATATGATGAAATATACGGAGAACATAGTGACGAAGTAGAAGAGCTTAGAGAATCTATAGGGGAATTAAGAGAAGAGCTAGAAGACGCTATGGATAATTACGAAGATTACAAATCTCAATCCTGGCTTTCTCTACTACTAGGTCCTATTTGGGGTCTTGTTTTAAAGGAAATTCTCGATAGTACAGAAGGAAAAGTATTAGAAGCTAAAGTTAAGGCTTTAGAAGAACAAATTGAAGAAGCTGAAAAGATAATCAAAAGAAATGTTTATCTGATGTCTTTGCTTGATAAAACAGATTCGGGAATAAATAAAATTCAGCAACAGATGGCTGACGCCTTACCTATAATACAAAAAATTCATGGTATTTGGAACTCTCTTCACCATGATCTTGATGAACTATCTAAAATTGTTATGGAAGATATTCATGATGATCCGGAATTTGCCGATCTTGGAATTGAATTGGCAATTATGCAATGGGAAGTTGTTGGTCAAGAAGCAGATGACTTCCGAGTTAATGCAGATGTAGGATTCATTGTTGAACAATACACAGCGTAAGCATGGCAGATTTTAAAAATTAACAGTTATAATAAAATATGTCCAAACACTATAAGAGAACCTAATACATGAATAAGTAAAATAAAAATAGCTTAGGTTATATATCTAGAGACAAAAGAAAAATTGTAAGAATAAAATTCTATTTATTCAATACGACCTTTCTTTTGTTTCTTATTTTGTCTAAATGGGGGAATTCATAATGATTCATAGTATTGATTATAAAATTTTATACGAAGAGTTATTGAACAATCAACAAATTCCAGGAACGTCTTACTTAAATGCAACAAGAACAAAATATGAAATTCGTGATTTATTCGTTGACTTAGGTGAAGTATATAAGTCTATTGAAAACAGTGAATTGACACCAAGAATGATTTCAATCTTTGCGGATGTTGTTCGAATTCCTGATGAATTTAATTGTATTTTACAAGATATGCAAATAGTTATTAGAGCAAGACGTGTAGAAATAGAATCTGAGGGAACAGCAGAGATTATACTAGATTATAAAAATGGAGGAGATTTAGCCCAGTTGACGATATATGCTATGGAGCTTTCTGGAACATTAAATGCTACTCCAATCTATAGCCAAAGTAATGTCCCCCCTTACTCTATAGAATTGAGCAATAAAGGAGTACGATTGTATGATAACGAAGGTACATTTACCGTAGCAGAAATTACATACGTAGTTCCTACAACACAACTTCCAAAACTTTTTGCATCTGTTTTCCAAGTAGCTTGTTTATTTTTTGAATCAAAACCAGATATTGCAGCTAATCAGTTAAATTGGTTAAAGATATTTACTGCTCAATATGATGGACAAGGTTCATTATGCTTACAAAGTACTTCGTTATTTACCATTTTGACTGCCAATCGTGGTGATAATACGTTTGTTCCGCTGTTAGATAAAGAACTCTATAGAGATGAAATTAATGCTTTTTTGGCAGCAGCACAGCAATTTGAAGAACAATATCATCGATATTTAGATAAAAACTTGACAATTGATGATCGAAAAAATGCCGCTTTGCTAATGCTAAGACATGAACAAGATACACTATTATTTAAAGAAACATTAATTAATCAAGCTGAAAATAATTTGAAAAATTCTCGAGATGCTATTGAAACATCTTTACGCCAGTTTGAGAATCAACAAAATGTCTTAATATTCTCTAAGATCGAGTTCGAGTATGGACTAAAAAAATATCAATATGAACAACAGATGAAATTAGCTTTTAAAATGGTAAATACTGTACTGAACTTTACACAATCTTTGGGTTCGATAATTGCTTCAGGAGGAACTTCTGCACCTGGAGAGATATTAGGGATTATTAGTAATTTAAAAGAAATTATTGAAACTGGTGGTGAACTATCTGCATTAGCTCAGGCATTAAAAGAAAGTATGGAAGGGCTAAATGATCTTGTTGAATTAATTAACAAGGTATTTGTATTAACAGAAGAGATATCAAAAGCATCAAGAGATATGCAATTCCCAGATGATCTATTTGAAAAGATTAAAGATACGGAGTGGCAAATTCCTCAAGAAGATTTAACTGGTAAAGCCTCTTGGGAGATATTCCAGTTAAAAACAGCTGCCGCTTTAGATGATGCAATTAGGAAGGAAATTGAAGGTGCCAAAGAATATTTACTAGAATTAGATATTTTAGCTGTATATGGACAAACACTTGCTTCCAATCAAGTAGCCCACATTCGTTGTAGTCAAGAACTATTTCGTCTGTTAATTGAAAAACATATCCATCGGGCAGATCTTGCAAGAATAGAAGAGTATATTAAAAATTTAGAGAGTCAAGAATCTGAAACTGAAGAAATGGAACAAAAGTTGTATCAACGTTATATAGATATGAAGCAAATTCTATTTGTAGCATTAGCCAATTATAAACATGCTTATAAATATTGGGCTCTTCAGGATTCATCTGTAAATCCGAATATATTAAAAGGAGTGTCAGAACTAAAAGTAGATGTAGCAACAATACAAACAGATTGTATGAATGCTTTAAGGATGTTCAATCCACCTCCACAACCTTTTCAGAATAGAATAATAGAAATTACAGACTCTAAGATTCTAGAGTCTTTAAAAGAACATAGGGAAACCTCTTGGGAAATAAATTTAAACGATTCTTATTTTGAAAATGAGTATCGCGTTCGTCTTAAATTAATGCGAATTTGGTTAGATGGAATAGATGCTACTTCTAGGGTACAAATTCGAATTACAAACTCAGGACACTATTACGATAACTATAGGGAGAAACAATTTCAATTTAATTCAGAACCCTTTTATAGAGGATTTAGTTATCAAGGTACCACGATTATTACTGATGGTACCATAGCTGAAGAGTTTGCTTACAACTATTTCATTCCAAATCCTTACACAACTTGGAAAATCAAAGTTCAGGATGGACCAAATCTTTCCAATGTGAAAAAAATCAGAATGGAATTAGCAGGTGATCTTGTCACTGATTATAAGAAAAAACTACAGGGTTCATTACAACCTATAGATATTTCTGTCCAACATAAATTAGTAAATAGTAAAATGTAGAGAGGTATTTTTATGAACCCTGTAGTTTTTTCGATACGTCAATTAGAAGATAATAATTCTCCATTTATTTTATCAGTAGATGAATGGAGACATTTTTCTGATTATATGAAAAAATGCAATTCCCTACCAATAAATATAGACGCATTAAAGGATTACATATGCACTAAAAGTGATGGGAAGTTCAAGGAAAGTTGGGACCGTCTAGTAGAAGAAGATACTCCATTTGGTATAATGTTATTTATATCATGGGGAGTAACTAACAAAATAAAGCAAGCATCTATATTTTTGGGAAACGGAGAACCTGCAGAAATAATTTCTCTTGCTCAAAATATTGTAACTGATACAGACTTAATCTGTATTAAACATCATGATGACTTTAATCAAATTCTTTTGGAGGCACAAAACGGTAACTTGTCTCCAATTACTAAATCTAAATTTTTATATATTTGTAATGATTTATCCAATCATGCTTTAAAATATCATCAGCAAGCTCAAAATATGACGAGAGATCTATCCCAATTTTATACAACGATTGGAGAGTGTGATTATGCGTATGAAAAGTGTATTGAGATGATTCCTCTTATAGGAATCAGAAATCATCTCGAGTATTCTGTTGTTTATGGAACTTTTACTTCCTTAGCATTTCAACTTGGCAGTGTTAATCCATCAGAAACGTATATTTTACCAATCATTCGAAAAATCCATCGAATTTGGAGTGCTATATCTTATGATTTAAAAGAATTAGCAAGGGATATGAGTGAGGACTTGGATGATATTCCTGCTATTATTGCCGCTCTAGAGCTTGAATTAGCATTTGAAAATTTGAGTGCAATTTGTAAGGAAGTTGAATATTTTTACGAAAATTATGATAATTACTCCTGAAATAGGGGTTCAGCCGAGATAAGTCCAAAAATGGTCATATAGATGGATAAAATAAAAAGCTTTGCGGGAGTTTTCGCAAAGCTTTTGCCATGATATATAATCATAATAGTAATTTTCGTATTTCTTCTGTACTGAGACCAGTGAATTTTGCAATATCTTCTAATGGCATGCCATTTTTATGCATACCACGAATTAATTGGATTTTTCCTTGTTCAATGCCTTCTTCTCGTGCATGAGCTATTTTAGCTTGTTCATCTAGAAGTATTTTCTCACGAGCTTCATAAGCTGTTCGGAAGGAAGAATCATGGCTCATATTTTCCCATTTAGTTATTGCCTTTTGTAAAATTGGATCTTGATTCATCGCAATCTCCTCCAATGTTTGAGTTAAATGTTCATCTTCGTGGGCTGGCAACAATAACATCCAACGGACAAATGAATTTTCCCATGGATTTACTTTTTCTTCACGCCATTGTTTCACTAATTTTGGAATCTCTACAAAATGAATTTCAATATCATCACTTAGTATCTGTTGTGTTTTGGCATTCCATAATTGGCCGATGGTGTGAAATGAGTCGTCATGAGAAAATAATATGAAATCTAATAAGTTAATGGTAATTGTTTTCCGAAGTGAACGATACGGCATCCCCTCTTGCATTTGGGATGTGTAGAGCTTACTCCAATAATATAGAGAGCGTTTCACCATATCATGTGTATTTCGAAGCTGAATTTCTATATTCACTTGTGTTCCGTTGTCGAGTGTTGCTAACAAGTCTAATATGGATAACTTATCATCTTCATAAGATTTATGAAGATGTGGATCTTCCAATTGTAAAGATGTAATAGGTACATCTAAAGATTCCTCTAAAACAGCATTCAAGAAACCAGTTAAAATTTCTTCGTTTCCTTTTGTTCCGAATAACTGTTTAAAAGCAAAATCGATTCGTAAATTTACTAATTTTGTGGACATGGGTTTCCTCTCCCTGTCTATTTCTCTTTCTTATATTGTACAAGAAACCAAAAGTAATGTGCAATTAGCTAAGTCCTTTATGTATTACGGTGAAATTCCTTTTTAGAAAACAAGAAATTTACCCAATTCTCTCATAAGGACCAATACCAGCATTCTTGTAACTAAGGACAAAGTAAAATTTTTTTGTAGATAAGATTATTTTCTATTTTCATATCTTTTGACTACCCTATAGAATGTCGGGCTAGTCATATTACATCTTCTCATTGCTTCTAATGCTGAAATTTCACCTTTTTTCCACTCTGTGTAAGCTGCAATAAATTCTTCAGTAATTTCAGTTCTAGGTCTTCCCAAATGTTTCCCTTGTTTCTTAGCGATTTCAATTCCTTCTCGTTGACGAGTCTTAATTTTTGTTCGTTCCTCTTCAGCAAGCCAAGAAAGAATTTGTAATACAAGATCTGTAATCAAATTCCCTAAACTATCCTTGTATTGTGTCGTATCAAGCAATGGCATATCCAGGACAATAATATGTGCTTGAATATTTTTGGTGATATCTTTCCATTCCTGAAGGATGGCTTCCTTGTTTCTTCCGAAACGATCAAGTGAGTGAACGTATAAAATATCCCCTTTTCTTAACATTCGTTTTAAAAGTTGATATTGCTCTCGATTAAAATCTCTTCCACTTTGTTTATCGATAAAAATGTCCCGTTCGTCTTTTATATATTGCCTCATAATTTCAAGTTGTCGGTTTTCATTTTGATCTTTACTACTTACACGAATGTAAGCGAATTTTCTAACATTCATACTTTAGTAACTCCTTTATCCTTTCTATAAGTTTATTATAACAAATTTACTTCAAAAGGTATTTATTTTTTAGAAGTACTTCAAATATGTAATTTTCAATGTTTTGAAGCAATGTTTTTCATAGATATCTA
>NZ_JBALLY010000187.1:0-2660 GCF_036963045.1 Bacillus sp. JJ864
GTCACCTTTTCGTGACACCCTAAAAAACGCATTAAACCCAGTTATATCAAGGGATTTATACGTTTTTTGTAGATCCTCTCTATTATCACTATTATTAAGGGCTAAAAGTTCCGCAAGGAACAGGTAGTATTTTTGAGAAAATCACTCAAAAATCTCCACCTTGTCCGCTTTGCTCCCTCCTTGCAAAACTTTTTTCGGCTCGTGTGCTTTTTTCGCCAAGCCGACAGACAAAAAGCAAAGCAATGGTTCTCGACTTGGACAAGCAAGTATACGAGCCGAACCGCTTAGATCATTCGTTCTAAAATAGTCCTTATTCAAAAAATAGATACGTAATACGTGGGGTTTCGCCCCCCACACGACGAGCCAGCACTCTAGCCAAAAAGCAAATGTAAGACCAAAAGACAAGAACAAACAACAAAAAGGTTTCAATTTATAATGTTATGAATGATTTTTGATATATATTATTTACCATTTCAAGATAAATTCTTGTGTATATTAAAACTATATTTTATAATATAAATATAGTAATAAACGAAACCAACAAGTTATTCCAATTTACTCTTTAACAAGTCTTTTTTTTGAACCTAGGAAACTAGGTTCCTTTTTTATGCAAAATTTTAAAAGGTAGCGGGTTTATTATCTTGATCCTAGTTATAGAAACGTTGGTACTAAGCCAAAAAAAGTCCTCCAGATTGTTTAACTGGGGGACTTTCGTGTTCACATAATTTTCGTTAGCGGAAGTCATTTTAAAATTCTATGTGTCGATTTTTTCTTTGCCCTTACGGATAAACCACCATATCAAAGCTACAAGTAGTATGAGGAGCGGTATTGCCTGAATAAAGAGAAATCCTCCCCAAAAATCAAGTTCAGTACTATCTGGGGAGTCTGTTGCCATCACACCTATAAAAAAAGCCACTGGAATTGTGCATAGATTTACCCCTAAACTGCCCATTATGAATATTAGATTTTTATCCTTTGTTTTTGGTGAATCAGATTTGAAGAATTCGAATATTGCCATGCCGATTATAAAAAACAGTATTACATAAAGCTGATTAAGATATCCCATAATATTCCTCCGTTATCCTAATTGTACCATCAGCAAAGACAACTCTGTGCAAATTTGGATGAATAGGATATTCATGCTCGGTTAACATAACGTAACATTATCGGCAGCAAGGATAAAAGAGTCCTCTTACTCTTGCAAAAGATTCGTATGATTCTCTTATTCTTCGTTTATGCAAGATTTTATACATGGTTGATATAGCGGGGATTCAGAGGATCCTCGCTATTCTTTTTTTGCATAAAATCTTGTATAAATAAAAAAGATTTTGATGCTGTTATCGAGAAGTAATGGATATCGGTGTAAAATCGAAATGTATTTCGAAATCAATTCGTTTTTAAAATCGGGTGTGAAATCAGTTGTAAGTACATTCCGATTTTGATTAAAATATTGATTTAATTGTGTTTTATGAGTAAAAACGTATTCCGTTTTTGCGGGAGGAATGAAATTTGGAACTAAAATCGGAAATGTATACACCGAAAATTGTGGCGGATCGTTTAGGGGTGACTCCCGATTTGCTAAAGGTATGGTCAAACGAATTTAATATACAAACGGAGCGAAGTCAGGGAGGGCATCGCAGATATTCGAAGGAAAATATAGAGGAATTAAAAGCTATAAAAAAAAAAATACAGGTGCAAAAATGGTCTTACGATCAAGTTCGAGCATGGCGGAACGGAGAACTTGATTTGTTTGTTTCAAAAGAAGAAAAATCGGAATTAGAAAAGAAATTGGATGCAGTATTAGAAAATCAGCAATTACAAAATCAGTTCAATCAAGCACTTGTTCAAAAATTACAGGAGATTACGAATGAATTGGTTACGACAAAAGAGCATTTGGCTAATACTGAGAGAAAATTAACTGAAGTAGAGGGTAAAAACAGTGAATTAGAAGTTTTTATAGAGAAGAAGTTAGAGAAACGGGATCAGTTATTGCTGGAAAACATTAGAGAGATCCAGAGACAAAATCAGAAACAAAAACGGAAAGGGTTTTTCGGTTTGTTTAAAGATTAATTGTGATCATATTTTTTATAAAGTTCTAATGTCGGAAAAAGAAGAATAGAAATGCATGCATACAATAAGGGAATGCAGTACAGATCAGCATACAAGCATTCCCTTGCTATTTATATGCGCTTTTTATTTGAATTTACTTTTTAACCATTCAGCTGCTTTAATGCCTAGTTCAGCTCCTATAGCTCTTGCAACTCCACCATTAATTTCTTTTAATTCTTTTTCATTTAAAGATTGAAGTTTTGATGTTTTAATTTCATTTGTTGTCAAATTCATTGTTAAATCTCCTTAATATTTATTATTTATATTATACAGAATTATGAATTCTATAAGATATATTAAGATAACATTTATGTTTCCTTTTTTATATATTAATAAAAAAATGGTTTTTTATATGTAATTATGAATATTTGTTATTTTTTAGTAATTTTATGAGTTTTGAATTATATAATTTTATTATTATGTTTTATCTAATATGAAGAAAGTAGGATATGATTTGAGTAGAAAATTTGTATATAGGCCTCACCATATCATTCCGGGAATTCTGTACGTTTAGACACATTTTCGTCACAATTAACCCCTTTTACTGTACG
>NZ_JBALLY010000188.1:0-5224 GCF_036963045.1 Bacillus sp. JJ864
AAAAGCAATCTTCTAACTTAAATTTCTTATAAAAATTAAACAATCTTTTTCTATAGTTATATTTTCTATGAACAGGATTAAATAAATAAAAATCGTCTTTATTAATTTGAAAATTAGACGGATCAAATGTCATATAATATTCGCTCTCATGATCATTATCAGAAATCCATTTAATTTTTTCTAATAAAGCCATTCTATTTCCCACATTGGGAATATACCTTCGGATGTTTAAATAATGAATCATTAATTTAGAATTTAGAGTAAGCATTTTACTAATTTCTTTTTTCGATGGTGGGTACTTACTAATTATCTCCACAAGTTCTTTCATACCATTACTTTTTTCTAAATCATTTAATGTTTTTCGAGAAGCTACTCTAACATAATAACTAAAATCTATATCTTGATACTTAGGAAAGTTGTGTAAAAATGGATACTTTAAAAGTAATATTGCATCAATCAAATTCAGTTTGTTTTTGTCAGCATATTCAGGTAGCAAACTAAATATTTGTTCAAGAAAAATTTTTGAATGAACTGGAACTTCTTTATTATTTTCAGCTTCTTGAATACTTCCATATGTTGTTGACAAAAATTTATCAAATAGTGAACCTGATTCTTTTTTACCTAAACTAATAGGTATAATATTTTTTGTTTTCCCTTTTCTTGTATATTCAATATAATACAACTGTTTTTTTTGTATATTGTAGCTTATACTTTCATTTTTATATACAGGATATAATTGTCCCTTAAATGTCTTATGTGAAATCTCATATTTAAACCATCGAATGAAAAAAGTTATATTTTTTTCATTCATTTTAATTTGACTATGAATAATTTTATGCTCATAAATTGAGTTTGTATATTCTTTATTATATTTCACTTTCCCCATACAATGAGGACATTTATATTTCCTTCTTCTATCTATTCTTTCACCAACTTGTATTCCTTGATAACTACAATTCGGACAAAATAAGAAATAATTACCATAAGTAACACTTTCGATAAACGGTTTTATGACAGGATGTTCATATTTACTTTCTACAATAATACTCACAAATACCCCTCCTGATTTATAATTCATTTTCATTTTCTATCGTTTTATACTTACCTTTTATTTTCTTCGTTTTCTTCTTAGTTTTATAGTAGTTATGATCATTGTCAGCTTGTGTAATTGCATCGAATAATGATGTTGCAACTGATTCAATTCCATTAGAAGTATGTGGATTTTCCATGTTATTAAATTGCTTATATTGTTCATTATTAATTAGTTTGTATCTGTTTGCTTGGCTATCATATTCATCTGTAAATATTTCATTTTTATCTTTGTATAGATTTGGAATTTGAACATCTTCACCAGTTATAATTTCAACTTTTTCTTTTAATGTAAGTGCTGGATCTATTCCGTATTTCTCTTCAAGCTTAGGTAATAATTCATCTAATTTTTCACGATTCATTATAACCATTTGACGAGCCATTTCTCTATTTTCTAGATGTGAAATATGAGTTCCATTTTTCGGTTCTGGATTAATTGAATCAGCTTCATGTTTAATCCATTTATGAATACTTCTATCTGAAATTCTATAGTTAAACATACTTCTTTCAAGGTCATTATTTAGTTCAATAAATTGATCTCTTAGAGACTTAGTTCTTGCAAGTTGATTATAATGTTTTTCTACATTCTTTTGACCAACATAATTTCTATTTACTTCGGCCATAATTCCATCTTCAATAAATGATTTTGAAGCTGAATATCTTAATGTCGGTGACTTGAATTTATCATCAACAATATTGTCATGATAGATAAATTCAAAGACATCATTTACTTTTTTAGTTTCTCTTTCTAATACAATTTTTGCATTTTCAATTAATTCTTTATGAGCTTTTTCTAACTTATTAACTTCTTCTGTTAAATCATTAACTTCATTGATTTTTTCAGAAACATATTCATTAAAATAAGTCGGATCAATATTTGTACCAATTGAGAAATTCAAACCTTTATCAATATCAAATTCTGGTCTTAAAACATCTTTTATATAACGCTTTTTAGCTTCTAATTTATCTTTTGTATTTTCAACTTTCTTCTTAAAGAATCCTTCTGAAATATCAATAAACATCTTACGAGCAACTCCAAAATTAATGTCCGTTTTAGCACGTTTTCTAATAGAAGAGTATGCTTGTTTTTCCTTTTCAGTAAGTGGTGATCTATTGTTGTATTCAGTGATAAAGTTAAGAGCTTTAACTCTTTCTGGATCAGCATATTTAATTTCTTTTTGTGCATTTTCAATTTCTTTTAAAGTTGCTTTTTCTTCTAATAATAACTTGTTATATTCTTCAATTAATTTATTTTGTTGTCCATGATATGTAACTGGCTCATATTCTTTTCCAGTTTGTTTTGCTAGTTGTTTTGCTTTCTTTTCAAGATAATATTCTTGTCTAGTAAGTCTCATTAAAGGTAATTTTTCAAAGCCTTGTTTTTCGAAACTCTTCTCTGAAAATTTTAATTCAAGACCTTTTTCTTTTGAAACTTCGTTTAGATGTTTAGCCCAACTTTCGCGCCAAATATTTATGTTGTTTGGATTACTCCAATCATTAGTTTTTACAGAAACCGTTACACGCTGTCCTTTATCATTAAAAATCGGATTTCCGTTTTCATCTAACTTCTGAATTCGTTTACTTTTGTTTTCCCATTTTCCATCTAAATCAAAAGAACGCATTGTCAATAATACGTGTGCATGTGGATTATGTTCTTCGTCTCTATGGATACTAACATCAGCAACCATACCAGCATTTACAAATTGTTCATTTACAAAATTTCTAACAAGTTCTGATTGACTTTCTTCGTCTAATTCTTTTGGGATACTTAGTAAAACTTCTCTTGCTAATTGTGCGCTTGGATGCGGTTCTATTTTTTCAACTTCATTCCATAATCTCTCACGATTTAAAGCCCATTCAGGAGCATGCTCTGGCTTCATAATAAATGACTCTGGTTTCACCTTATGTGGGCGAAATGATTTAGTAAGACCATCACGTTCACTATACAATTCTTCATCTGATCTATAACTTGCACAAGCAACAGCCGAATGTTCTTTTCTGTTTTTGATTTTCACTTCAAGTCTGTAATAACCATTTTGTAGAGTAGAACTTGCCATATAAGGATTCACCACCATTCATTTTTAATAAGAAGCCCCCGCGGGTAAACTATACTTTTCTCCGATAGGGGAAAATGTAGTTTCTCCCAGACGAACCAAATGTAATTTGGTGCGTATAACTGGGCACTCGCTTCTCTCCTGACCTCATTATATCATCATTTTTTCTTTCAATCAATTTATAGTTGCTATAATTTTACAGAGAATATATAATAAAAAATAACTACAAAATTAGATTTTAAAATAGCTAAAATCAAAAAACATAAAACCAAAAAGAAAGGGTAGATGAAAATGGCTAAAATCAAAATAAATAAAGCTAAAAAAATGACAGACCTAGACAAAAAGATGGCTGAATTACAAGCACAACAAAAGAAAGCAGAAGCTGAATTTCATCAAAGTATTGGTAGTGTAGTTTGTAATAATTGGGATGTAGAAATAAACCCTGATAATTTAGAACAAGTAATCAAAGATCTTTCTCATATTGCAAACAAAATGTTAGAAGAATCATCAAAAGAATCTAATGAAGATAACAACGCTAATAATGAATTAAACAATCCTCCATCTGATCCACAAAATGATAAAACAGAAATTAAAGAAGAAAATCAAAATAATGCACATGTTATATAGTAGTTGGTAAATAAAAATGAGTAATCATGATTTAACAGATCAAGAGATTATAAAACTTTGGAATAAGCACAAAAAATTAAGTCAACAAAGAGAAAGAATCTTAGCTCAAATTAACAGAGAAAATAATAAACAAAGAAAAGAAAGAGCGCATAGATTAATCCAAAAAGGTGCGCTCTTAGAAAAATACTTTGAGATACAAAACTTAGACATAGATGAAACTGAACAATTGCTAAAAATGTTTTCTGAATTTGTAGTTTCTAAAAAACCAGAACATCTAAAAAAATAACAAAAGGGAGTGTTATTTATGGCAAGTCATGGCGAAGATATTAATGATATTATTGATAATATATTTCATATGATTTGGAATAGATTAAGAAGGTTAGCGCAAGAAGAAAAACGTAAAGAGCAAGTAAAAGAAGAGTTACATATGTCAAAACCAATTCAAAAGGATTTAACAAATAGTATTAAAGAAAAAATACAATCACAAACTCCTGAACAAAATCTAAAAGATTATAAAAAAATTGAACGTTCTATCTTAGAACACGAATTAAAGTTAAAGTCTGGAAAAGAACCTACACAAGATGAAAAAGATGAATATTTATTAAATAATTTTAAAAAAGATGTGTATCAATCTGAATTGAAATTATCACCTAAAGAACAAATAGAAATTAGACAAGAAATTTTAGAAACAATTAATGATAAAGAAATAAATAATGATGTTCTAAGAGAAGAAACATTAAATAATTATCAAGAGATTGAAAATCTTGATAAACAAGATGACATTTTAAATAGTGATCTTGCAAAAGAGATTTTAAAAGAAATACAAAATAATCAAGAGCTTCAATCATCTTTAAGTGATTCAATTAAAAATGAAGCATCATATAATTTATCAGTATTAAAACAAAATTTCAGTGAATTATCACATGTTAAAAATACTGATACAAATAGTCATTCAAAAGATAATAACACTAAAACAAATAGCAAAACAAAATCTACAAATAAGCAAACAAAAAGTAAAGAAATTGAAAGTGAATTTAATGAAATTAAAGACAGTACAAAATCACTTAATTCCAAAGAAAATGAACTTAAAAAACCAGAAAAAGAAGTGGAAGTTGAAGTGGAATTTGAAATTGAGCGTTAAAAAAGGAAAAGGGCATATATTATGTCCTTTTCCTTTTTTGATTAAATATCCTTTTCATCATGTCTCTATCACCTTTAACATATTTATTAGGATATTCTTTACTATGATCAATAACATAAACAGGATTATTTTCTATTTGTTTTTTATTAAAACAATCCATATTAACTTCTTCCTTTTTGGGAATTTCTTTAATTTTTTTCTTCTTTTTATACATTAACAGCACCAATATACAAGCTAAACATAACAAAATTATTAATACAATTGTTAATAAAAATAACAGCGACAATATACAAACTAAACATAACAAAATTAT
>NZ_JBALLY010000188.1:5274-6053 GCF_036963045.1 Bacillus sp. JJ864
TACAATTGTTAATAAAAATCTCATAGTAAATTCACCTCATATTTCACTAATTCATTTTTAAAAAAATGAGAAGTCAATTTGTTTTTTTAAAATCAACTTCTCTTTTTCATTATTAAATTTTTATATCCGTTTGTTGAATAGGATAGAGTGAATATCCAGCGTAACTTTTAGCAAGTAGCCCTTTTTCTTCAGCTAACCAATATGGAAGGATAATTCTTTGTTCAGTGTAATTTTCTAATTTTCTTTGTTGTACCAAAACTTGCGATTTAGGAAACCAAAATAGATCATCATCAATCCTAACTTGAACAGCTTTTTCTGTATCTTGGTTTACAATACATGGAGCTATACAATTCATTAAAAATCTCTCCCTTTTTTGAATATATCAGTTTAAAATAATTGCATTTGTTCTTGATTTTTTAAGGTTTCTACAACAATAACATTTCCATCTAAACCATTATCAAGTTCTTGTTTTAATTTAGGTTCTTTTCTTAATATTTTTCTAGGGGAAATATATGCTTTATAAGAATCTTCTCCTATTGTTTTTAGATGTAGCCAACCTTCTGTATTAGATATTTGAATATTATTTTCTAGCACTTCATAGATCTGACCTTCATATTTGAATTGCTTTCCAACGTAGAAGAATTCTCGAATCATGTATTTGTTGTATTTCTTGTACCAATCATTTGATACAGCAAGCTTCCATTCATCTTTAGTTGTATAAATTTGTTCATCAATATGGTATTGAGTTAACATATTTCATCCCTCCATATGAATTTTAT
>NZ_JBALLY010000189.1:0-22274 GCF_036963045.1 Bacillus sp. JJ864
GTAAACAACTATTTAAAATTAATTTCAACTCATAAAGACTTAAAGAAACAAGTTTATGAAATTATACAATCAGAAACATCATCGCTTGAAAAGTTAAGTTTAGTAGATGATGTGTTTGAAAATGCAAAACATTTTTCCTTCGAAGATAAAATAAAACTATTTCGTAGTATTCAGGATATTGTGAGCGTTTTGGAGTCATTAGTTAATAATGAGTTTCGCTATACAGATACTTTTGCTTTTCCAATAGAAGAAGAAGCATTCATTAAGAATGTTGGAAACTTAAATATCAATTTGAAAAATATAAAACAAAAACAACATCTGTATTATAAAATGAAAAATTCTCCTTTCCCTTCTAAAGAAAATCACTTTGAAATTTTAGTTCGTGTGAATAACAACAACAAATGTGATTTATTAACAAAAAACTGTGACTTGTTAATACATTATTTCCCTGAATTTAAACAGGATTTTCTAAACAAATATTTCAAAGAAACGCATATCAGTATTGTTTATAAAGATGATTTATATGTTGGTTTTTTAGATTCAACTTTAACTTTTAAAACAACAATTAATTCCGAGATTTTTGAAATAAACTTAAAGGATAATTTTAAATCTTGCTATATCTTGCCTACTTCGGCAATTTTTTATTAAAATAATAAACCCAATAAAAAAGAGGGGAATCCAATGGCATACATCTATAAAAAGGGGAAAAAGTGGGCGTTTCGTGCATATATGGGTACAGACCCTGTAACCGGGAAAGAAATAAAAAAGAGTAAGTCTGGGTTTTTAACTCAAAAAGATGCAAAACTTGCAGCTGCTTTATTCGAAAGACAATTTCATAATGGGGAATATATCGAACCATTAAAAATAACATTCGAAACAATGTGTAAGGATTGGTTAAAGCATTATGAATCTCAAGGGGCAAAAGTAAGTAGCATAAGAGCAAGAAAAATTGCTTTAGATCGTGTTATTGATGATTTTGGACAAGTACCTATTCAAAAAATCACTAAAAAAGCATACCAAGACACAATAGATAAATTAGCAAATACTTTCAGTTCCAACTATATTTCAAGTATTCATTCATCTACTAACATGGTTTTTGTGTATGCTCAAGAAAATAAATTGATTAAAGAGATACCAACTAAAGGAATTAAACTACCTAAGAAAAAGAAAACTGTCTCTGATCTTGAACAAGGTAATGAAATTCATGAAAAGTTTCTTGAAAAAGAAGAATTAGAGGAATTTCTAACGATTACTAAAAATGATGGATTAGAAGGTGATTTATTAGCTTTTACTATGCTAGCGTATACTGGCTTACGAATAGGTGAAATGATCGCTTTAAAATGGTCTGATATTGATTTTGACGAACATACACTAAGAGTTATAAAAACTTACTACAATCCAACAAACAACAAATTAAAATATACATTACTGACACCAAAAACAGAGGGTTCCATTCGTACAATAACAATAGACCCTCTTTTGGTTGATTTACTTAAGCTACACAAACAACAACAAGAAGAAATAATAAGAGATAACAAACCTTTTTATAAAGACAATGATTTTATTTTTTCAACCAATGAGGGTTATCCTAAACCAATTAGACAATTATCTATTAGATTGCAACGATTGTTAGCGAAAACATCTATTAAAAAACATATAACCCCGCACTCTTTTAGGCATACACATACTTCATTACTAATTGAAGCCAATGTACACATTAAGGAAATACAAGAACGGCTCGGACACTCTGATATTAATACGACAATGGACATATACGCTCACATGACCAAAAACCTAAAAAAAGAGGCTTCCAATAAGTTTAGTAACTTAATGAAAGACCTCTCTAAAAATCTTACCGGTTAATTTCGGTCACTTTTCCGGACACTAAACAAGGTGTAAAGACTCATAAACATTGATACAACGAGGTTTTTACACCTTCATTACATCATTATGCCTATGCCGTAAATGTCAAGAAAACCCCAAATATACCATAAAGGTTGGTTTTAGTTTTCGGCACTTTGCAACTACATGGTAAATCCATTGACTATGGCAAGACTTTATCATTTTCCCCATTTTTCACGAATATTGCTTATAAGAGTTCAGCCGAGATAGGTGTGAAGTTATGTCATAAGAAATATAAAATAAAAAACATACTAATGTAATAGTTCTAATGATATGGTTAATATATACCTTATCAATTCAATGTGAGGAGATGAGTACTTATTAGAATATTAGAAACTGTATATGAATCTTCTGTTTTACTGTTAGTTATATGTTCATTTTTCTATTATTTACACCTAAGAAAAATGAAACGAGAAAGAAAGCTTTCTTCTTTCGAATTCACAATGTATATAATAACTCAATTTGCTTATATTCTTTGGGCTGGCAGTTCTCTTCTTAAAATTTTGTCAAAATAAAATGGTTTAGTCAAACCAATCGGGTACATACCAATAGTCATCACTCATCTATCTTCTAAGTTTACTCCACTAGGACATGAGAATATCAATATAATAAAAGTCACCATATCATTTTGTTAAGGTAAAAATTAAATTTTCACTCCTCCTGCAATATAGCTATTTTTTCAATATTTATAGTTGAAGCAAAAAGCATGCCAAATTTATATATCTAGTTCTTTGATAACGATAGATTTGATCTATAAAAAATGTATTACAACAGGATAATTTCCAACAACCCTAAACTGGTATATTATGTAATAAAAATGATTAACTATACTCTTGACACGAACGGACCGCATACATCCGTTCCGTTTTTTATATTCTGTAACAATCATTACGTATACTGCGACAAAGTTACATACACTCAAAACATACGTTTATTCTTGAACGGAGTGAATCAATTGAGAAAGTATATCCAGTTTCCTTTTCTTATGGGAAGTGTATTAGGAATCGCTATGTTATATTTTATCACTGGAAAATTCCAATGGAGCTTTTGTATTGCTTTTGTTTTGGGAGGTATGATAGGCACCTTTCTCCTAAAGTTGTTTGATAAAAAAAGGAGTTCGAAATGAACCAAAATGATATACATGTATTTCTTTACGATAAATTCATAAAGCCAAGTATTTCATGCCACGATATACGTAATTATTGTTCATTTAGAATAAATTAATTTTTTTTGTAAAAAATTGAAACAATTGCTTTTGAATCTCTTCTTGTACCACAAACGATTACTGACGTGGTGTCCAAAGATTTCCCTTCTCTCAAATTGATGTTTCTGTTAACTTTCGTCCTTTCTGCCTTAATTTCTCTGCCACAAAGCGCACTTTGCGTACGCGAAACATCTCTATCGTTTCTACAGACTGTTCCAGACTTTAACTTAAACTCTCCTTCAATATGTGAAATATCATAAACTTTTTCGCTAATAATTCCTTTTTCATAAAATAATTGTCATTCATGTGGATACAACCAGTATAGTGAGATATTCAAGGTGACGGAAATACCTTGAATATCTATATATTGACTTTTATGTATGAAATAACTACGATAAGATATAAAATAGACTGTTTTTTCTAAAAATTCAAATACATTTTAGTTAAGGAGGTGAAATACTTTGGAGAGAACGTAATGGAGAGTGTCTAAATCATATGTTTTTTGCTTACATAACAAATGGCTCTTTTGATCCACTTTTGTTTCTATCACTATATTTGATTCACAAAAAATGATATACCAAACATCTACTACAAATGCACTACAAGATCCATAAATGGGGGTACATGATGAAGAATAAATATAGATATTTTATTATTTTTATGATTGTTCTTATGACGGTTATTAACTATATCGATCGAGGTGCCATGTCTTACGCACAAGCTGCCATTATCAAAGAATTCCACTTGAATCCAGTAAGCTGGGGAGCAATTCTTGGCTACTTTGGATATGGGTACATATTTGGCGCTTTATTTGGCGGAGCGCTTGCAGATAAAAAGGGACCAAAATTCATGTGGATCCTAGCAGGTACGAGCTGGTCAATCTTTGAAATCGGAACAATTTTTGCTGGGCAATTGGGCGCTGCACTATTTGGCGGCTCAGCATTAGCTGGCTTTGCTGTGTTTCGTGTATTGTTTGGTTTTGCAGAAGGTCCTACCCTTTCAACGATGAATCGTACCATGGCAAACTGGGTATCACCAAAGGAAAAAGGATTTGCGGTCGCCCTTGGATTAATTGGAACACCCGTTGATGCTCTCATTACCGCACCGATTGTTGTTGGTCTTCTCTCTGTTACCAACTGGAAGGTCACATTCGTTATTTTAGGCGTTGTCGGATTACTATGGGTATCTGTATGGTCGAAAATGTTTACGGATTTACCAGAAGATCATCCGAACGTATCAAAAGAAGAATTAGAAGAAATTCGAAGTACAGAGGGCTTGCTTGATGGGGAAAGTCACTTAGAAAATAAAGAACAAACCCAGATCCCTTGGTACCATTTTTTCAAAAATCCTTCCTTGGTCATGAATGCCATTGGGTATTTTGCGTTTTTATATGTGAATATTTTACTACTCACGTGGACACCAAAATATCTACAAGATGAATTTGGATTTTCATTAGCTTCGCTTGTTTTTTTAGGAATGATCCCGTGGATTGGCGCGATATTCACAGGACTGCTTGGCGGGAAAATTTCTGATAAAATACGAGAAAAAACAGGGAATTTGCGCCTAGCAAGATCTTGGTTTACCGTTGCATCTTTATTTTGCACTGCTGTTTGTTTTATGCTGATTCCGACTGTAAAAAGTCCTGCAATGGTACTCACTTTAATGTGTATTGGGAATGCATTCAATTACTTACCAAACTCTATTTACTGGACGGTTGTATTAGATACAGAGCCAAATAAGGCAGGTACATTTGGGGGTGTTACGCATTTCATTGCCAATCTTGCGACAATCCTTGCACCGACCTTAACAGGAAGCCTTGTTGCAAAATATGGATATCAAGCCATGTTCCTTGCTGCTGCGATTGCAGTCGTTATTGGTATGCTAGCCATGGTATTTGTGAAACCAGGGAAACAGCAACCTTCGTCTGTAGGTGCTGAAAGTATAAAAGCTTAATAAGCCATCTCTTCTAATAGTAACAGGTTCGAATTTGAAGTACAAAAAAATGACCATCTAAAAAGAGGTGCAATTAACACCTCTTTTGCAGTTATTTAGCAATTAAATTTACACTTTAGATAATATTAGTTAATCACTAATTTGTCCTAACGGTTTCTTGGAGTTTTTCCATTACCCTTGATAAAGCTAAAATTGAATTTGTTGTTTCAGATTCTCCAACATTTAAGGAATGATTTGCATTTTGAATTACATCAACCTTTAAATTCGCTTTACTTAATTGGTCAATTTGATTTGCATTGTAATAATGATCTTTATCCCCGATAACGAAAAGACCCTGATGATGACTATTCAAGATTGAGTCAAAGATCGAATCAAAATTTATTAGAGGGGTAAATAAAATCATTTTTGACTTTAGGAATTCTTCTCTCTTCATTAAGTCATTCGCGATTGGTATTGTTCCGAGTGATTTTCCTAAAAAAATAGAATTGTTATATTGTCCATTTTTTAAAACATCTAAAATCACAGGATTAATATCATCCATCATTATTTTTGTTATCTTTTCAATATTGTTTTTCGTTGGTTGCTCATTATAGGAGTAATGGATATGGACAATATCAATTTTATTTTGGAGCATTGCCATTGTCGCGTAATAAAACAATGGTTTATCGTAATTGTAACCTGAACCTGAAAACATAAAGCAAATCGTTTTGAAACCCCTTTCTATATGTGTATAACGAATCGTTTTGTCGTTTGTTTGTATCTCCTTTTTATTTCCTTTCATCATTGTCCCCTCCGAAACTTTTATAATATAACAACATAAATTACCGATTGTTTTATTTCCTTTATGTCAAAAACCTTTTTAACGATACCGAACCGATTCGCAATTATAAAAAAGAGAAGATAACTTTCGTCACCTTCCCTTTTTCATACAGTGTAAATATTTATACTAATCTAGAAACTACTAAACTATTGTTCATTTAAAATTATTGAAATCTAAACTTAGTTAGAAACCTTAGACTCTTCTAATTTCTCACGAAGAACCATTTGTAAAATACCGCCATGACGGTAGTAGTCGATTTCTACTTCGCTGTCGAAGCGTGCTACAACTTCAAATTGTTTTTTGTTTCCTTCTGAGTCAGTCGCAACTACTTTTACAAGATCGCGTGGTTTTACTGTTTTATCAACTTGAATTTCAAATGATTCTTGACCAGTAAGACCTAATGTTTCTGCACTTTCGCCATCTTTAAATTGCAGTGGTAATACGCCCATTAATACAAGGTTACTGCGGTGGATACGCTCGAAGCTTTCTGCGATAACTGCTTTAATACCTAGTAAGTTTGTACCTTTTGCAGCCCAGTCACGTGAGCTTCCCATACCGTAGTCTTTACCAGCGATTACAAGAAGACCTGTGCCGTCTTGTTTGTATTTCATTGCTGCATCATAGATAGATGTCACTTCGCCTGTTGGCCAGTACGTTGTGAATCCACCTTCTGTGCCAGGTGCGATTTGGTTTTTAATGCGGATGTTCGCAAATGTACCACGCATCATAACTTCATGGTTACCACGGCGAGAACCGTAAGAGTTGAAGTCAACTGGCTGCACGCCATTTTCTAATAAGTAACGGCCTGCTGGTGTGTTTTTACCGATAGATCCTGCTGGTGAAATGTGGTCTGTTGTTACAGAATCGCCAAATTTACCAACTACGCGCAGTTCTGAAAGTGCTTCCACTTCACCTGGCTCTTTAGATAACCCTTCGAAGAACGGTGGGTTTTGGATATATGTTGAGTCATTGTCCCAAGTATATAACGCTTCATTTGAAGTTTGGATTTCATTCCAGCGTTCGTTGCTGTTAAATACTTGTGCATACTCTTTCTTAAATAGTTCAGATGTTACGACGTTTTGTACAACTTCTTCGATTTCTGCCGCTGTTGGCCAGATGTCGTTAAAGTAAATTGGATTGCCGTTTGCATCGTTACCGATTGCATCATTTTTCAAGTCAATATCTACTGTACCAGCAAGTGCATATGCAACTACAAGCGGTGGTGATGCTAAGTAGTTTGCTTTTACAAGCGGATGAATACGACCTTCAAAGTTACGGTTACCAGATAATACAGATGTAACTAATAAGTCATTTGCAGCAATTGATTCTTCTAATTCTGGCGCTAATGGACCAGAGTTACCGATACAAGTTGTACAACCATAACCTACTGTTTGGAATCCTAATTGATCTAAATAAGCTGTTAATCCAGACTTATCTAAGTATTCAGTAACAACTTTAGATCCTGGTGCTAATGATGTTTTTACAAAGCCAGGTACTTTAAGTCCTTTTTCAATTGCTTTTTTCGCAACTAAACCTGCACCAATTAATACATATGGGTTAGATGTATTTGTACAGCTTGTAATCGCAGCAATTGCAATTGCACCTGTTTTCATCGTTATTTCTTCATCTTGTAATACTACTTTCACTTCTTTATCAAATTCTTGCTCTGAGAAACCGAATCCTTGGTTACCAACTGGTGCCACAACAGCTTTACTGAACTCATCTCTCATGCTAGAAAGAGGAATTAAGTCTTGTGGACGTTTCGGACCAGAAAGGTTAGACTCAATTGTATTTAAATCAATTTCAACAAGATCTGTATAGATTGGATCTTGACTATCAGCTGTATAGAATAAGCCGTTCGCTTTACAATATTCTTCAACGATGCGAATTTGTTCTTCGCTTCTTCCTGTTAAACGTAAGTAATCTAATGAAATATCATCGATTGGGAAGAATCCACAAGTCGCACCGTACTCTGGTGCCATGTTAGAAATTGTTGCACGGTCAGCTAATGGCATGCTTTGTAAACCGCTACCGAAGAATTCAACGAATTTTCCAACTACACCTTTTTGACGTAATACTTGTGTTACTTTTAATGCAACATCTGTTGCTGTTGTACCACTTGGAAGTGTACCTGTTAATTTCACACCGATTACTTCTGGTACTGGGAAGTATGAAGGCTGTCCAAGCATTCCAGCTTCTGCTTCAATACCACCAACGCCCCATCCAAGAACGCCGATACCGTTAATCATCGTTGTATGAGAATCTGTTCCTACTAATGAATCTGGGTATGCAACAAGTTCACCTTCAGCATTTTTCACTGCATGAACAACTGGCGCTAAATACTCAAGGTTTACTTGGTGAACGATACCTGTTGCTGGTGGAACTGCACGGTAGTTATCAAATGATTTTTGTGCCCAGCTTAAAAATTTATAACGCTCTTCATTACGCTTAAACTCTAAGTCCATGTTAAATTGAAGCGCATCCGCTGAACCTGCTCTATCAACCTGTACAGAGTGGTCAATAACAAGATCAACTGTAATTTCAGGATTGATTTTATCAGGATCTCCGCCCATATCTGCCATTGCTTTACGAAGAGAAGCTAAATCAACAACAGCTGGAACTCCTGTAAAGTCTTGTAAGATAACGCGAGATGGTTTAAAAGGCACGTCGATATCTTGAATATCTTTCGTTCCCCACTTCGCTAAATTTTCAACATGTTCTTCTTTAATAACGCGGCCATCAACTTGACGAAGTACTGACTCAAGTAATACTTTAACCGAATAAGGTAACTTAGAAACATTACCTACCCCTGCATTTTCAAGCGCTTTCAAACTATAATAGTGATACGTATTTCCATCTACTTCAAATGTTGCGCGAGTGTGAAATGGATTGTGTTTTACCATTATGGTTACCCCCCTGTTAAACGTGACTGAAATTGTCTGAATATAAAATGTAGACAAATTTTTCTATACCTTACGATAATATATTATTACAACTTCAAGGATAAGTAAATAATAAGAAACTTATAGTTTCCCATAAGTTTTCTTTATAACTTCGTTGTTGCATA
This sequence comes from Bacillus sp. JJ864, assembly GCF_036963045.1. Classification (NCBI taxonomy): domain Bacteria; kingdom Bacillati; phylum Bacillota; class Bacilli; order Caryophanales; family Bacillaceae; genus Bacillus; species Bacillus sp. JJ864. The sequence goes on from NZ_JBALLY010000189.1 coordinate 8,947, forward strand.
ATAATTTTCCCGTTAACAGATACTATTCCTATAAAGTGAATCTTCTTTTTTAGAGGGTATTTTACTTTATAAATGAACCAAACAATTCAATTTCTTATGGCAAATTAGGGGGGATAGTAGTGGGAAAACGTAAAGCAAATCATGTCATTCCTGGAATGAACGCTGCCTCTGCACAGGGACAAGGTACAGGATACAATGAAGAATTTTCGAATGAGCCATTAACACCTGCACAACGCCAAAACAATAAAAAACGGAAAAAGAATCAATAATTTAAAATCCCAAAAGATAATCTTTTGGGATTTTTCAATGCTTGTACTTTAATAACTCTGACACTTTCACAAATCGATACCCTTGTTTTTGCAATGCTGGTAAAATTTCTTTTAATGCTTCAACAGTTTGGCTTCTATCGCTTCCGCCATCATGTAGTAAAACAATATCACCACTTCTTGCATTGTTTAAAACATGTTGTGCAATTTTATCTTTTCCAGGATTAGACCAATCCTTTGGGTCTTGATGCCAGGACCACAATACAATTTGGTATCCTGCTTCTGTCGCTGTTTTAAACACCGATTCATTAATATATCCACCAGGCGGACGGAAAAGGAGTGGTTTCTCTACCCACTTTTCCAAATATTTTTTCCCCTCTAGAATATCATTTTCGAGCTTTTGTCCATTTGTATTTCGTGCATACAAATGGTTCATTGTATGATTCCCAATTTCATGGCCATCTTTTAATACTTGTTCGATTAAATATGGATTACGCTGAATTCTATAGCCAATCATAAAAAAAGTCGCTTCAGCGTGGTATTCGCGTAATATATTTAAAACTTGCGGTGTATATGTAGGATCCGGACCATCATCGAAAGTAATTGCTATTATTTTTTCATTCGTTGGTACTTCCCACGTTACAAAGCCAGTTGGCTCTAACTCTTTTCTCATTAACATTTTTGCATCAACTTTTTCAATTTCCATCAAGCTAAACACTATGATTAGACAACTGATTATAATGCGGTTCGTTTTTTTAATCATTATTATCCCTTTTTATGTGAAAAGGCTGCTGAGGATGCTCAACAACCTATTAATCACGCACTTCCTCCACATTTTGCATAATATGTTGCAAATCTTGTTCATATTGCTGTAATTGCTTTCGCTGCGTTTCAGAAGCGACTTCTAATGCATTTTGGATTTGTTCATATGCTTCGTGCACTTCTTGACGTAAATGTTTTAAGTCCTGAGCATAATTTGGATCGTTTTTCACAATGTTTTGATATAAATTTTCTGCATCTTCCGTTCCTTGCTGCGCAGCTTGAAATGCTTGTTGTTTATCCTTATGGTACGGCATAATCATTCCCCTTTCTGTCTTTACTCTCCATTATCTTTTACCTTTTTCTCAAAAAACATTCTCGTATAAATTTATGAAGTTCTCTCATCCTAATATAAAGCGAAACTTTCAGCTAATTCGTTTCGCTAATCAAGCTTTACCGTTTATTTGTTTAATCGCTAAAGCTTAATAAAAAGAGGGGTAGTATACATGGAGAAAAACAACAGCAAATCCATTCGTAAAAATTCACCGCAAGGACAAGTTTCTGGCGGACAACCAGAACCATTAAGCGGATCTCACAAAGTAAAAAATCGAAAACATTCCCGCCAAAAAAATCACGCTCACCACGATATGTAAAAAATAGACAGTGCATGTGCACTGTCTATTTATCATATATTTATACTATCTTCTCTTCTTTTTAAGTACATTTCCTCTTTCCTTTTCACCTCTAATTTCAACGTGAATATCGTATTATGAATGAAATTTTACGGAGGTTTTCTTACAATGGGCGAGAAAAAGAAAAAAGACTGCCTTTTTCAAGTTGATGGCTTTGAAGAATGGATGAATCAATTTTGCTCCGATTTATACGCAAACTCCCCCTCTCCAAACGGTATTCACATCGACCTTTTTGAAACAGAACAAGAATATATTTTAGAAGCTGATATCCCGAACGTAGTTGAGCAAAATATTCTTATTAAAAAGATGGAGACAGGCCTACAAATTAACATATCTAGTAATAATTCCGCCTTGCAACATATGATTTTCTTACCAGCCAATATTATATATAAAAAAATGTTAGCCTATCTTGAAAACGGCCTTCTTACCATTCACATATCTAAAACAGAAGCAGCGCTATTAACAGAACGAACCGTTCTCCTTACAAAATAATCGTATACAAATTTATCAAGTCATGTAAGAAATGCCCTTTCTTCAACTGAAACAATGTATACGAAAAAAAAGGTGGCTGACCACAATCATCCACCTTTTTCATTTCAAAACCTTATTTCTAAATGTAAACTCACATTGCATTTGTACTTCCTATTTTTTCTTCTATCGTTCTTTTACGAAGCAAACTTCTTGTCAATATAAGAATTGGAAATGCAAGCATAGAAAGAGTCGCCAACATTGCAAAAATCACAAAACCATTATCGTAGCTGTAATAATCTAACAGAAGTCCGCCAAACCACGGCCCAATTACACCTCCGATTCCTGAGAATCCCATTGCTCCGAAATATGTTCCTTTTAAATTTGCTACTGCAATTTGATCAATAAACACATCTGTCATGGAAAACATTAATACTTCTCCAATTGTAAATATGACCGTACAAACAAAAACAGCCCACATTGATTCCGCAAATCCAAATCCAAATAATCCTGCACTAACAAGTATTGTACCAATCATAATGGATACGAGCGGTGTATACTTTTTACAAACTTGCACGATTGGGTACTGAACGATTACGACAGTAATTGCGTTTAATGCTAATGCATAAGAAAACAATTTCACTCCATTTTCAAATAGATGGGAGTTCGCAAAATATTGAGAAAGTGTTGATGAAAACTGTGCGTATCCTGCTGTACTAATGATAATTCCAATTAACGCTACTAAAAAAACAATGTCTTTTCTTATAATGCGTATGGAATCCATAAAAGTAACTGGTTCTGCCTCTCCTGTTTTTTCTTCTCCAATGCGATACCTGCGAAATTGTAATACGAGTACAATTGTATAAAGAACATACATAATAGCTGCTATAAAAAATGGTGTTGTTGATTCAGCGCTTCCAACTTGAAGACCAACAAGTGGGCCAATCGCAACCCCTACATTAATAGCACCATAACGTAAGTTAAACACCATTAAACGCTGCTCCGGCTTTGTTAAATCGGATAATAAAGCACGGGACGTTGGTTCAAAAAATGAACGACACATCCCATTTAATGCATTTAGCAGAAAAAATACCGCTACATGCTCCGCAAATCCAAACCCGATAAAGACAAAAATCCAAACAAGAATAGAGCCTAACATAATCTTCTTTCGTCCATAACGATCTGATAAATTCCCGCCAATAAAACTTGCAAATACACCAACTAATGCACTCGTTCCAATAATTGCTCCTGTAACACCTGCTGATATTCCTTTTGCATTCGTTAAATAAATTGCTAAAAATGGAATGCTCATCGATGTTGCAAATCTTGCAAATAATGTTCCAATAATGATAGTCATCCCAATTGGATGAATGTTTCCTAACTTCCCCTTCATCTCTCTCACCTTTTCTATATCCAAATGCAATGCAAAGAAAAAGAAAGCTGAAAAGCAGCTTCCTTTGAAAACATAATTTTCGTTTCCTTAAACACGAGCTGTTCGTTTCAGCTCCATATCAATACCATATGTAAACTGTAATTCTTTTAATACTCCCTCTACTGTAATATTCACATTATGTTTACTATTAAATTCGGCTACACAATTCTCCACTTCTTCATGTGTATAAGCATATTCTCCAGAAATGAAACTTTTCATATCAAAACACTCATTAATGCAAAGTTGAATGAGGAGTTGATCATACATTGAAACGATATCTTCTTTTTTCCATAATAATTCTTTCACATATAACCGATCAAATGTTACGCTTTCACGGTTACATTCTTTTAATTGACGGGTCATTTCATGCAATTCTCGGTATAGTTCAGAAATATTTGTGTTTAGATGAATCAGTTTGCGTACACCATTTTCATACAACATATCATCCACCCCCGTTATGTTTCCTTTTCCTTATTATAGCAAGAAAATTCTAAAAAAGAGAATTTTTCTTATGAAATATTAGGAAAATTATACGTATTGTTTTACAATAAACTTAGCTAAGTCTGAAAGGAGTACGGTTGTGAATCACAAATTATTTTATGCAGATCCATATTTACAAACATTTACGGCTCAAATTACAAAACAAGGTCGTGACAAAGACGGCAATTTATATGTTGTATTAACGCAAACAGCTTTTTATCCAACGGGCGGCGGTCAACCACATGATACAGGGCAATTAAATCAAGTTCCTGTTATAAATGTGGAAGAAATAGATGGCGAAATTCGTCATTACGTTACCGAAGAGATACATGCAGATGAAGTAACGGGATATGTTTCTTGGAAACGTCGTTTTGATCATATGCAACAACATGCTGGGCAACATATTTTATCCGCTATTTTTTGGGATTACTTCAATATTCCAACAATCGGTTTTCACTTAGGAAGAGAAATCGTAACAATTGATTTAGAAACAGCTAACCTTTCTTTCGAAACAGCTGAAGAAGCTGCTTATCTTGCAAATCAAATTGTACTTGAAAACCGCCCAATTACAGTTCGGTGGGTAAATCTAGAAGAAGCAAAGCAGCTTCCACTACGCAAGGAACCAACTGTGACCGAAAATATCCGAGTTGTTATTATTGAAAATCTTGATTATAACGGATGTGGTGGTACACATCCAAAACAAACCGGTGAAGTCGGCCCAATTCAAATTATCAATTGGGAGCGTCATAAAGGAAACATTCGGCTTACATTTGTTTGTGGCTGGCGTGCAATTGAACTGATGCAGCGCAATCAACCCCTCGTGAAAGATGCCGCGCAACAATTACATAGTAAAGAAAGCGATATTCCAAACAAAATAAAGCAGCTCCTTTCAGCTCAAAAGGAAAATGAAAAAGCGTTGCAAGCAGCCAACGAAAAACTCATTCTTGTAGAAGCAAATGAATTGTTACAGCAAGCAGAAGAAACTTCATTTGGCAAACAAATTGCCGTTAGCTTTACAGATCGTTCAATGCAGGAACTTGCAAAATTAGCAGCTATCCTTACTGAAAAAGATGAACACGCCATTACATATCTTGTTACAGAAAACGGTGAAAACTTACAATGCATTTGCGCATGCGGGAATGCAGTTACACAAAATATGAATACCCTGTTAAAAGCAGCCCTTCCTCTTATAGAAGGAAAAGGTGGAGGGAATCCAAAAAGCGCACGCGGTGGCGGGAAAGCAACTGTTACAGGTGAAGCATTTTTATTACACCTTATTCAAATACAAAAAGAAACACAAGAAGCGTAAAGATCTTCTTGTGTTTCTTTTATATTTGAAGACTCTTCTCTTTCAGAATATGAAGTAACTGATGATAAGAATCAATATAATAATCTGCGTTTGAAATTGCCGCGTTTTGAAAAGCACATGTAGTGATTCCTAGTTTTGTAGCCGGTATAATGTCTAACTCACGATCTCCCACAACGAACTTTAATCTTCTATATAGAATTGCTCCAGTTCTTTTCGAAGTGCTTGCTTTAAAAATTTCCCGACGGAAGTTTTCGGAATTTCTTTTAGAAAAACAATCTCATCTGGTAGCCACCATTTTGCAAATTGCGGTTTTAAAAAGTCATATAATTCTTCTTTTGTAACAGATTGATCTTGTTTTACAACAACGCATGCAACCGGACGCTCTTGCCACTGTTTATGCGGCACTGCAACAACAGCCGCTTCAAATATTGCTTCATGTGCCATTAAGGCATTTTCTAAATCTACAGATGAAATCCATTCTCCCCCGCTTTTTATGACATCTTTCGTGCGGTCAACAATCTTAATACACCCTTCTTCATCAACTGTAACGACATCTCCTGTATATAACCATCCATCTCGAAATCCCTCTACTGTTCGCTCATCTTTGTAATAACTTGCTGCAATCCAAGGAGCACGTAAACATAGCTCGCCCATTTCTTTTCCGTCCCATGCCACACCTCCCTTTTCCCCAACAACTTTCATTTCAACACCTGGCACTAAATAGCCTTGCTTCGCACGTATCGTCAGTTGTTCTTCATACGGTAGTTCACGTTCATAACTTTTTAAACGTGCAAGCGTGACAAGCGGACTTGTTTCTGTCATTCCATATGCATGTACAAATGGGACATTATATTTTTGTTCGAAAGCCGCAATCACGCTTTTCGGCGCAGCTGCACCCCCGCATAAAATTCGTTTTATATTTGATAAATCATAACGGTTCTTTTCTAATTCTTGCAGCACACCAAGCCAAATTGTTGGGACACCAGCTGCTATTGTTACTTTTTCTTCCTGCATCATTTCTAATAAAATCTTCGGTGTAAACATCGGTCCAGGAAGAACTTGCTTTGATCCAAACCATGTTGCTGCAAACGGCAACCCCCAAGCGTTTACATGAAACATCGGAACAACCGGCATAGCGGCATCACTTTCAGAAAGTGCCGTTGTATCCGCAAGGCCAAGCGACATACTATGTAAAACAGTACTGCGATGTGTATATACGACCCCTTTCGGATTACCCGTCGTAGCTGATGTATAACACATACCAGCTGGCATATTTTCATCAATATCTTTTAAAAATGGAAAATTAGGATTTCCTTCTTCTAGAAGTTGTTCATAGTGGTATACAGGTTGAAGTGATGTTTCTGGAAGCTCTTTTTTATCGGTCATGATAATATAAGCTTGTACAGTTGATAACTCCTCTTGAATTTTCTCAACAAGTGGTACCATATCCTCATCAATGAGTAAAATGCGGTCTTCTGCGTGGTTAATAATATAAGAAATGTGTTGCGAGGATAAACGAATATTTATCGTATGTAATACAGCCCCAATACTAGGAATCGCAAAATAGGCTTCTACATGACGATGGTGATTCCATGCTAGTGTGCCAACTCGTTCCCCTTGCTTCACACCTAATTTTTGCAACGCGCTAGATAAACGTCTCGTTCGTTCGCCTAACTCCTTATACGTTAATCGTGTAATTGTGCTATGTGTACGAGAAATAATTTCTTTCTTTGGGAATAATTTATCTGCTCTTTCAATCATCGAACTAATTGTTAATGGCACATCCATCATCATATTTCTTCTCCTCCTTATAAAAACGCTTTCATTTTTAATTATTACAAAAGGACTTATAACAGTTCATTATGCTGTCATAAGTATAAAAATTGAAAGTTGTTTTGTCAATATTTTTAGAAAATTTAGATAAATATTTATATATTTTTAAATGAACTCCCCTATTTATTTTACACTTACCATACACTCATTCGTGTTCTACCGTCATTTTCATCTCTAATATATTCAACGTTCTCATACCCCATCTCTAGTGCGTTTTCATATAATTTTCTAGTCATTTCTTTATTCTTACAATATATTGTTGTATAAAAACAATCAGCTATCAATACAATTAGTTCACAATCACTATTCACAAACTCTTCATACGTCGTTATTTGCGTTATATTTTTCCCTTTTTCAAACCCTTTTACATCTGCAAATATTAAGTAATAACATTTACTATTTATCAAATTATGCATTGTTGCACCATCAATAACCTCCTGTTTATCAGGAAAAAAAGGAGTATCTAGCTCGTTATTAGAAACTAAATATGATTCTTCAGGTTCAAGAAGCCAGTTTATAGTAGCAATCTCTAAAGGTTTTAATATATCTGCAAGATGTTGTCCATAGTCATTTGGAATCTCAAACGTAATACCTCTTATCATTCCTCACCACTCTCCTATCCTATTCACTTACACTCTATATAAAGTTGTTTTCGAAAACAAAAAGAAGAGTAATTCACTCTATTACTCTCCCTTTTGTATATCATATTCCTCTCGTAAAATCGAATATATTTTCGTATCTCGATATGCTCCCTTCACAAACATATCTTTTCGCATCGTTCCATCATATTGCATTCCTAATCGTTTCATCACTCGTTCCGATTGTGCATTACTAGCATGACATCCTGCTTCAATACGGTTTAACTGTAATTTTTCAAATCCATAGCTAATACATGCCATTGCTGCTTCCGTCGCAAAGCCTTGTCCCCAATAGTTTGGTGATAGGGCATAAGCCAGTTCTGCCTTATGATGATTCTCATCATATTCGATAAAACCGCACGTCCCAATAATCTTTTTTTCTTCTTTCAGTTCGATTCCGTAAATCGCCATTTCTCCACTTTCATATTGATCTAAGATTGACTGTACAAATATTTGTGACTCCTGTAATATTTCATGCGGATACCATACTGTATACGTAGAAATTTCTGGATTTGAAGCATATTCAAATACATCAGGGGCATCTTCTATTGCTAACGGTCGTAAACATAATCGTTCCGTAATAAGTGTTGGATATTTTCCTGAGATATTTTCATATTTCATTCATGTCATTTCCTTTCTACATTTCTACTTAAAATGCTGTGTAATGACTCCTTTACCACTTTCTACTTCAATTTCTGCAAATGCCCCGTTTATAAATGTGATTTGCGGAGGCTTATGACCACAATCTACATCATAAACAATTGGAATTTGCAGCTCATTAGTAAGTTCCGCATATACATCTTCAGCAGTATATTCATTTACTGGATGGTTAGCAGCACTACGTCCAAATAAAATACCTGAACAATTGTCAAACCAACCAGCCAGTTTCATTTGAACCAACGTACGTCGTAAATCAGTAGTAGTTAGCTCACAATTTTCAAAATACCAAATGAACGGATCGTCATGACAATGTTTCTTCCGAAAATCTTGTACGCGACCAAAAGGCATTCCAATAAGATGTCTAATCACATCGATACACCCGCCAAGCAATCGACCGGTAATTTTCACATTTCCATTCGAAAGTGTTTTCCAATTTGTATCTTCCGTTAAGTGAAACACACAAGGAGATGGATTATGATGTTGCCATTTTTCTTGATATTTCTCTGAAGAGTACTGAGTGATTGAATCCCCTGCTTCCGTTGATAACACACTTTGCCACATTGCTGTTGTGTTATCGGAATATTCGCCTCTTACATCTACGAAATTTGTTCCGTGAGCAGTCGCTATTCCTGTTTTTAAAGTTATCGCTAATAATAAAACACTCGTATCCGAGTATCCCAATAACCATTTCTTACTTACCTTTTTAAAATCGATATCTTCTAGTATTTCAATTAATAGCTCACCACCCCAAGGAGGAATGATAATATCAATGTTCTCATCTTGCATCATTTCCATAAATTCATTTGCTCTTTTTTTGGCACTAGAAGACTTAGCCTTCTCTTGTGTCCAAACCGTTTCTCCGCAAACGACTGTATAGCCTTTTCTTTCCATACTTCTACAAGATTGTTTAAACATATTATGTAACGCTGCATCTACACCAGAAGAAGGTGCTGTTACCCCAATCGTTGCTCCTTTTCGCAAAAATGGATATTGTATCATATGTATTTCCCCAATCTTTTCTATAATATTTAGATTTGTATTCGTGAAACTACTATTGAAACCCTTTATTTCAAGTAATCAAGACTGCTTAAATTATCATCTCTTATCTTTAAAACTTGCTATTCAGCTACAAAAATAAAAAAAGGAAGTGGGAAAAACATGTCGTATTAAGTAATATGATGGAAGGTTTGTAGATGACTAAGAAAGGTGAATAGGCCGAGATATGAAACATGTCATGAATATAGATTTAGCAAAACGATTAGAGCAATCGGAAATACATATGATGCAATCTAGATTACAGAGCATTCAAAAACAAGAAAATAACCCCATGGGAGTTGACATCCAAACTTTCGGAAGTGCAGTAGCCTTTTCGGCAAAAGGAATTCCAGGTCCTTCTTTCAATACCGTAAAAGGGATAACATTTACGGACACAAAAGAAATAGATGAAATAATTTCTTATTATGAAAAACAAGGAATTCCTTGTCACTTTGAAATAACTCCTGCTCACTCGACTTCTGAGCTATTTCGTTATTTGTCGCAAAGAGGATTTTACCAATCGGATTTTCATACAACTCTGTATGGAAGCTGCTATGAAACCCATATAGTTCGTTCAAATGAGATTATTATTCGAGATTTACAGGAAGATGAATTTCATCTTTTTGGAGATATTTATGTAAAAAGCTTTGGTATGCCCGCTTTCACTATAGATGGTGTGAGCAAAAACAACAAAGTGCTATATGATAAAAAAGGGTGGCATTTTTATGTAGCTCTTATTGAAAACACCCCTGCTGCAATTGCTGTTTTATACGTTCAAAAAGGAATTGCTTCCCTAGCAGCCTCAGCTACTCTCCCACATTTCCGAGGAAGAGGCTGTCATACAGCATTACTTAAACATCAAATACATATCGCAAATGAATTAGGTTGCAAATTAGTTGTTGGACAAGCACGTTTCGGAAGTACTAGCCAAAATAATATGGAGCGAACTGGAATGAAGATTGCTTATACAAAGGCAATTTGGACGAAACTATTATAATATTTTTACCCCCTCCATATATGAATGAAGGGGATTTTTATTTCCTTCTTCTAATTCAAAGGTAAACGATAAATGTTACCAGCAACTTCATTATAAAACGAATATATATCACTAATCCCTAAAGTATCCGCAAGATCGATTCCAATAAAATCGATATGATCCCAATTATATTTTGTCGCGGTATAATTCCAGACACCTTTTTGAGCGTTTCCTGCATACGGCTGATTTCGATGTCCTATCAGATATTGTGACGAAACAACACTAACAAGTCCATCATTAGGCCACCATTTTTCATTAATAATTGGCTCTGCATATCCTCGTGTAAACTTTCCAATATGTGAGCTAGACAAATACATAAGTGGATTCATCGTCAGTAAAGGGACAGAATATCCCGTTAGTAATGAACGATACGTCGCATCTCCTGTATAGGAAAAGTAATATACGTCATCATATGTTTTTACCCATTGATTAAGCTCTTTAGATCCAGCTGTCGTTAAATCGTAAGCACTAATATCTTTACTTTGCCAAACGGAACTATTAAGCATTCGATCTGCATATTGTATGTAACTTTAGGAGATAATTTGCGTAGTTTTTAAATGATAAATGGTGTCTGTGTAGTAAAGGAACTAAATTACGAAATAAGCATTAGTGGACATTAGAAGGGTTAAAAATCACACTCTTTGAGACATAAGCAACTATCAGTTACCTTTTGTAAATTTCCCCCCAATATGCTCCCTATTTACATAAAGGTAACTTATAGTGTAATATTACACTATAAGTTGAATTGAACACTAATTCATGGAAGTGATGTTATTTGAATAAAGAAACTGTAATTGATTTGATTTCTAAGAATGTTCGTCTGATTCGTCTTGAAAAAGGATATTCTCAAGAAAAAATGGCTACCGTTCTAGGAATTTCGAAAAAGACATTGGTTCAAATTGAAAAAGAAAGAACATTAATTAGTTGGACGAATGCTGTCGCAGTTTGTGCCTTATTTAAGGATAGTCAAATCTTAAAACACATTTTAGGAGAAGAACCTTTTGAGGTAATCGAAACACTAGCCCACGATGGTATGAATACGCCAAAAGTAAAAACATTAGGCGGAAAAATGTTTTGGAATGAGATTGCGAAAAAAGGAAAATTTCGAGTACAACAAAATGTGATTAGTCAACATTTTCGTATTTTAGATGATAGTGATTATAGGTGGTATAGCACGTTTGAAGAGGAAGATGTTATAAATCGTTTTTACGAATTAACTAACGAGTAATTAAATTTTAGAGGAGAAATTACAATGGAGAAAAATAAGAAAGTCATTATATTAAACAGTATATTAGTAGGAACTATCATACTAAATCTATTTATCTTTACTTCACGTATGCGCTTTTTCCCTTGGTTTATTGAAGATGCATGGGGATATTTAGGAGTATTCCTTACTGCACCAATTTTAATAGGTATTTATTTCATCCTAAGACATTTTCACAAGCAACAACTAGTCACAAATATAAATAAGACAATTCCATTATTTGTCGCAGTAACATCATTGATTATTGTATTTTCACAGACAACTGATTTTTTAAATATTATTGCACTTGTAATTAACGTACCTGCAGTATTTTTAGCAGCAAATTTCCTAATCAATCAAAATGAAGGAAAAAAACAATTACGGATTTAGAATATCTATTTATTTTATAAATCCATAATAGCATTCACATATTAATGAAGTAGAAATAGAAGGAGATGAAATATGAAAAGAACAAAAATAACATATAGCATAATGTTTAGTTTATTACTATTAACATCATGTGATATATCGAATAAAGAAATTGAACAAAAAGCACAAAATTATACAAAATCGGAGTATGGTATTTCTGTTAAACTAAATCAAGTTGCAACACATGGGAACGGAGAGATTTTACCTTTACCTGGTCGAGAAGTGCGAATAGCTTATGTACAGCAAGTAGATGAACCACATTTGCAATTCCAACTATATTTCGATGGACAAATCTCTCCAAAAGTAAATAATGATAACTATAAAATAAAAAAAGAAGCGTATAATTTACAAGAAAAATTTAATACATATTATAAAAAAAAAGGGAATAACACTATATTTACGTTCGATCAAATGCAGACGGGGGATACTGTTTTCGATAAGAAGGCTGAGAAAGAAATAGCAAAGAAAAATTTGAAGCATTATGTTACGGCAGTTTTTAGAAGTAATATCTTTTTAGATGTAAACAATCCTGCACATATGGAAAAATTAGCGGAGGTTGCAAGAAGTATTCAGGAATTTAATAAAACAATTGAAAATAATAAGAGTAGTGTGGAAGACATAACGATTCAGCTGCCAAATGCTAATAAGAGTTTATTACAAAATATTATAGTAGATTATGTATTAACGGCTGAAGAAGCAAAAAAGGCCCTTGAGAAAAAGGGTGATTATATGAAAGCTTTACAGCTTACAAAGTGAAAAAGGAAATTATTTCGATTTCCTTTTTTATATTCTATTCATACACCAGAAGATCATTGATGAGTGTTTATCTATAAATACTTAATTTCTTTAACTAGTCATGAGCGCGGATGAATTGCTATAGCTGATGATTAGTTTGACTGTACGTGGCTATTTATGAGTAGTAATGCTTCTAAAAGTAATGGAATTTGACGCTTACTATTTTATAAAGCTTGAGAGTTTATCGTATCAAAAAGGAACTCGAGAAAGGAGTATAGACTCTTTTCTCGAGTTCCTTTTTCTATCTATATGC
>NZ_JBALLY010000190.1:0-3770 GCF_036963045.1 Bacillus sp. JJ864
ATACAAGAGAAACGATTCTTACAACATTTGGAGATACCTATGATACGTTTCTAAAAGAGCCTTTTGTTATTTTTTTATCAGAACAAAGTGCTAAAAATGATTATACAGCTAACAATGAAAACCGTGCTTACAAAGCTCCTACTTTTAACAAAGGAGAATTTGGTATTAGTGTGTATGATTATTATAAAAACCAAAACTTTTCTAAGAGAATTAAAATTTTCTATAAAGATGGGAAAGTTGAATATAAAACGATAAAACATGGTCAACAACTTCTGATTAAGCAAGCTGGTATAATAGTGGACTTAAATCCAGATGCCTCAGATCTATATGAACGTGATGTGTATTATATTACACAAAAACAATTAGATGAAGGGAATACTGGTATTGCGCTTACGAATTGGCAAACATATTACTTAAAAAGTGACAATAGTGGTCAAATGAATGGTCCTTTAGCTCTAAAGTACATTAGACGGGAATTTCCAAATATAAAACCAGGTAATGCTTCTTTTGACTTAACAAAACTTTTTCATGCACTACCGGAAGAAAAGCGAAAACTGGCAACGATAACTTCGAATCCAGTAAAAAAATCTGAAATTTTTAGTTATACCTCTGATGAGCTTGCTGAGATAAAGAGACATAAGCTCAGCGTCGTTACACAGCATAAAAATGAAGAATGTTCTTCTATTTCTGTGGAAATTTGAAACAGGGATAACGTCTTGCGAACATGGGAGGATAGTACCAATATTTCAGCTTCATCTAATTGGATCCCAGAAGATAGAAGTACATTTACAATTATTCCGATTGAAAAAGGATTTAATAAGGTGTACATAGAAGCAAATGTGAGGTGAGCGTTAATTCAGTATACAACTTGGTGCAGATACAACAGCTCTTGCAAACGGTTCTGTTGGCGGAGAAATTACAAAACGTTTAGTGGCAATGGCTGAACAACAAATTGGTAGTGGATTTACTCGCTAATTGTATATAGTAAATGGATATGAAGGAGAGACGATATGTCTCTCCTTTTTAATGAAATGATGTTGTTTATATTTAGATGAAGTAGATTATATGCTTTGATTTATATGGGTTTATGATACATATTTTATATATTTTGGCATCATAATGTTAATGTAGTTGACACTAACATTAAAGGAGTGATTAGTCATAAGTTTAAACAATAAAACAAAAATGAGTTTGTGGGCTCTGTCGTCTGTTCCATTAGTCATGACACTAGGGAATTCAATGTTAATTCCAGTGCTACCATTAATCGAAAAAAAATTAAAAATTAGTGATTTGCAAGTTTCTCTTATTATTACGATTTATTCTATTTTTGCTATTATTTTAATCCCTATAGCCGGTTATTTATCTGATAAATGGGGGAGGAAAAGAGTGATTATCCCCAGCCTATTAATAGCAGCTATAGGGGGAACTATCACAGGGTGGGTATCATGGAGGTTTGAAAATCCTTATGTGTGGATTTTAATAGGAAGAATTATTCAAGGGATTGGTTCGGCTGGTGCAATGCCTGTTGTCATTCCTTGTGTAGGTGATATGTTTCAGGATGAAAAACAAGTAAGTAGTGGTCTGGGATTAATAGAAACATCAAATACATTAGGCAAAGTGTTAAGTCCAATTTTAGGCTCTTTTCTATCTTCATTTATTTGGTTTCTGCCGTTTTGGTTTATTCCAATTCTATGTGTTATTTCTATTGTCCTGGTTATTATTTTTGTAAAACCACCTCATCAAGTCAGCGAAGTGTTACCATTAAAAGACTTTCTTCAAAGACTAAAACAAATTTTATATGAAAAGGGACGTTGGCTTTTTACCATCTTTACATTAGGTGGCATTATTATGTTTATTTTATTTGGTGTCCTTTTTTATTTATCTACAGTTTTAGAAAAACGATACCAATTAGAAGGGATACGAAAAGGTTTTGTATTAGCAATTCCACTTGCTTCACTTTCTCTTATATCCTATATAACAGGAAAAAAGATTGGAAATAAGAAGACATTAATGAAATGGTTTATATGTATTGGTTTTTTCATATTAGGAATAACTTTATTAATTCCTGTGTTTTTTAAAAATATTTATATTATTATTATGAGTTTTGTAATTAGTGGAATAGGTATTGGTATTGCACTTCCGAGCTTAGATGCATTAGTAACAGAAGGGGTAGAAAAAGAACAAAGAGGTTCTATTACATCTCTTTATAGTTCAATGCGATTTGTAGGAGTTGCTGCAGGTCCACCTTTATTTGCATTACTAATGAAGGGACCTGATAATTATGTATTCTATCTATCAGTTTTTTTGTCCCTGTTGGGTTGTATATTAGCATACCAATGTATTAAACCAGAGTAGAGTAAGAAATTGAAATAGATTTTCTTTAGGGATGGCTTTGTCATCTCTTTTCCGTTCCAGCTTCTCCTCATCAAACCGTACGTGAGATTTTCCCTCATACAGCTTTCCGATGTTCTTCTTTCTTTGGCGTTCAGTCTATCCTAGCTTCCTACTTTCACAAGCGTGTATGTTATTTTCTTCATCAAGTCTTTAGTACGACTATGTTTCTTTCGAACATTTCTTTTCTTATTCCAGAAAAGATTCAGTCGCTCCAAAACGTACCAATCTATTTTACCAAGCCACTTCCGTCCAATTGGTGATAGGTTATAATAGGAGTCACGTCACATCGCGATCAAGCTAACAAATAAAAATACCGCAAAGTATTTATTTGCAACCATAACAATAGAATAATTAATTATAAATTTGAGAATATTATCTTCATTGAAATCCCCACGATAGGAGGTAAATCAATGGATTGTAATACCACATCTACAGAATGTAAACAACTATATCAATTAGTAATTAATGCCCAAAACAATGCCCAAACTATCCACCAAGCTGCATGTAAAAACTTACCTGCTGGACAGCACGCACCTCAGTGCAACCAAGCCTATGCATATTTCCATGAACAGACCACAAAATGGAGAACAACATGCTGTCACTAATAACAGAAAGGAGCCCCGCGATGGCTAATATGGAACAAATATGGGCGTATACTAGAACCTATATGGTAAGCGCTAGAACAAATCCAGAGCCGACATCTTTCATTGCTGATTTGAACAGTTTAAGGTTAACTGTTTCCGAAATGAATTGGCTTAAACAAAAAGTAGTGAGTTGGCCTGGCGGAAACCAACTTATCATCAATGCAACCTTAGACGATCTCCGACATGTCCAGACGCATTGAACCAGATATTGGTCACTCTGCATTATTAGTCTTATTCTAGATTATGACTAAACAGTTTTTCTATAATGAGGGAGGAATAATATGAACGAGGAACAACATGATTGTGGTTCAGCCAAGAATGAATCCACTAAAATTAGCGAGAATGAACGGCCATTAAGTTGTGGAGAACGGTGCCCTTATTGTCCACTCATCCAGCCTGGTTATTGCTACCTACATAAAGGACACGGCAGTCCACATAGATGCAACCGGAACTCTTCACATACGTGGAGTTAATCATAATAGGGGTAGCGCGCACATTTTAACCTTTTTATACGTTAAGGGATTCTCAAAACTCAATATTATTTGTTTCAATTGAGACTTTGATTCAGAGATGAGTTTTGAGAAATATTTCAAGCTATTTTCAGCATATTTTAGGCTGAATTTCATTTATCTCAAATACCCTCGTTTTTGAGACTGAATAAGTCGCTTAGAGTAGTAAAATCAACGTTTTTTATGTCGAAAATTGCTTAGCGCATATTTTCGTTAAAATGTT
>NZ_JBALLY010000191.1:0-2921 GCF_036963045.1 Bacillus sp. JJ864
TAATCAACACGCCTGTTAAAATGATTATAAAAGAAGCTGAACAAATATTGCTTAAATATGGAATCGTTGGTTATCACAATTCTTGGATTGAACACGAATTTCCATTAAGTAGTTACTTACAATTAAAACACTTCTTAATATCAAAAGAAAAACTTAGTGAAGATTGCGAAAAGAGAGACTTAAAACAAGAACTTCAATATCTTATCCAGAGTCTAAATCTCTAACTTCCGCTTTCGAGAATTATGTAAACACGAAAGTCCCCCAGTTAAACAATCTGGAGGACTTTTTTTATGTAGGGCGGGAAGACATCGGTCTTCCCTTCGGGTTGCCCGATGGAAAGGTCGTTTTGTTTCCAAAACCGGGTTTTTTAATTACATATTATGTAAAAATTTTAGTTTAGTTCCTAAATTATTAAATAATTCTTTTTTATAGTTTTGTTTTTGATTGAAAACTTGCGCAACTAGTCTCACTTAAACGCTAACGTCTCATAAAGTTAGGCAAGTTATTTTGTTAGGTGAAGGTAGTTCAATAGAGGCTTAGTTCATTAAGCAACGTGCATCTACCCAACCCAATACTTTGTTTCCTACTTTGATTTTTTTCCAATTAACTGATTCTTTTGTAGCGCTTCGAATAACTTGCACATTTTGATGACTATAGTTATTGGTAAGGTCAACCCAACTAGCCCCATTTTCGCCATAAGGAGCACTCCAGATTCCGTCTCCTTTCGAAGAAGAGCCCATTGTAACAGAATAATTTTCATCTTTTATATCCTTTAAACCAGCTGAAGCCCTCTCTCCATCGATCCAACCTAACAATTTACCATCTTTCTTTACTTGATACCAGTTTGTATTGCCTTGCGTTACAGTCTTAACTACCTGAAGTGTTTGATAAGCGTAATCCTTTGTGCTGCCTAAATACTGAGCACCTGTAATTCCATAAGGTGAAGTCCATATACCATTGTCATAGGTTCCACCGATTGTAATCGTAAAATTGGCAGGTTTTGCTTCTCCAGCATTATCTAATGCTTTTTCATCGATCCAGCCAATCACCTTACCATCTATGCTAAATTTGTACCATTGCACATCACCATATGTAGCACTTTCTACTAACTGAAGATCACGAAAAGCATAAAAATCCGTTGATTTTAAATAATTCGCGCCTGGTACACCATATGGTATCGACCATATACCATTAGTCGTTGTTGCACCCATCACGGAAGCCTGATTAATCGATTGAATGTTTTGTAAATCGCTTAATGCGCGACTATCTAGCCAACCGATAATTTTACCGTCTATGCTAAATTTGTACCATGTAACTGTATTCCAAGTCATTTTTTCAACTAGATGAATTTTTTTACCGACAAAATCATTTGTAGATCCTACATAATTAGCATCCGGTAACCCATAAGGAGTTGTCCAAATAGAATTACCCTCTGTCCATTTCACGATTTGATTCTCATTCACACTAGTTGTAGGATGAGAATCTGCTTCATAATAAGCTTTCGTTCCTTGTAGAAAATCGTCCCACGAACCACGATCCATTATGTTTCTTGGACAGTATTTCCCACTCCAGTACTGATGTTTTTTTACATTATCCAAGGATATATTCAATTCATTCATTAAATAAGCTGTTAATTTACGTGCATTTTCTACCGCTTTATCATAATTTCCATCTTGATTCACTGCAATTTCAATCGCAATAGATTGTCTATTACCTGTACCGTTTGTTCCATCACCTGCATGCCATCCATTTTCATCGAGAGGTAGATGCTGATAAATCTCTTTATCATCTACTGTGAAATGCCAGGATGCGCCTCGATCTGTATTCCCTGTCGCTTGGTTATACAAATATTGCGCGTGATTTTTTGCACCTGCACCAACACTCGTATTATCAGTCTCGTGAATGGTAATATACTTTGGCTTCATCGAGTAGCCAGGACGAATATTGGAATTTCCTTTTGGAATAATCCATTCCGTAAACGGAACATCATTAATCATGCCTTTCTTCAATGTTAAAGCAGATCTACTTCGAAGCAAAGCAGATTTTCTAGCCGCAGGTTTCCCTTGATCTTCAACAATTGCTGCTTCATTATCACCTCGTCCATCCTCGTTTTTCATATGCTCCTCAATACTTTTCAAAGCTTGTTCATCCACTGAATGTAACTCTGTTTGTTCTTTTTGTTTCACTTGCTCTGCAAAAGAAGATGTCGGAACTATAAATACTTCCAATGCAAGCGACATAGCCAAAATTTTATAGATTGATTTTTTCATATTATTGGTCTAACACGTATCATATATATAATATTTCGTGCTAAATTTCCCCCTCTTTCTAGTAAAATAACATTTGCTCCTTCAGAAATCGATTTCATCAATCATTATGAAATCAAAAAATGATTCTCACACGAACTGTATGCCATTATATAGATTAACATACTAAGTAAGATTCATCACTAAATTCGTATACTATAATACAAAAATTTAGTAACTACTCAACCATACATTTCATTCAGAAGTTTTCGGCATATAGAATGTTGCCATTTTTATCTTCGTAGCAGCAATCTAGAAGCACTACTTTCAAACGGAAAAAAAGTAATTGTGTCAAGAAAATATGTTTCTTCTTTAAAAAACACACCAACAAAATATTCTAACTCCCACTTATATTTAAAGGTATTTCTTTTAGGCTTAATGACAGGGTTCTTATCATCAAGCCTTTATGGATTTAACCATATCTTTTGGTCTCAATTTTGCTTTTTGGCTAGAGTGCTGGCTCGTCGTGTGGGGACGAACCCCCACGTATTAAACGTATCAACATATAACATAAAAACTATTTTTGAACGATTAATCTAAGCGGTTCGGCTCGTATACTTGCTAGTCCAAGTCGAGAACCACTATTGTCACTTTTTAAGTAATATGTTTGCCAAT
>NZ_JBALLY010000192.1:0-6127 GCF_036963045.1 Bacillus sp. JJ864
CTTATTAAATAAAACTACAAAACATAATGATTAAAAGTAAAAATCAGGTGGTTTTTTTGTTTGTTTGCGAAGATCATGTGCTAAAAGTCATTAAAAAATTGAATGTACCGCATGTTTGTGAAACAGACAAAAATATTAAATGTAAGTATTGTGACCAGGTGTCGCGATACGAACTATATATATTTGATTATAGGTGTATATCGAGGTCTATTAGAATAATGAGAATGAGATCGGTTAAACAACCAAAATTTAATTAAGGTATGTTATTTTTCTAAAATAATATATACATTCTTAGTCTATGTAACTAATTTTGGAATCATAATTCTGAAAAGGATACATAATCAGATTATTTCGTCACTTATATTGTAGTTTCATAACGTTCACATTACAATTACTAAAGGGGAGAATAAATATTATGGCATCTTATATTATTGGTAAATTAGACTTTAATGAAGAATTATTAAAAAAAGATTTAGAAACAATTGCAAATTTCCCAGTTATTCCTGAAGAATATGATGAATTCAGTACTGGTTACTGGATGAATAACTCTTTATGGAATGCATCAAATGATAAACATGATACAATGTATCGTGACTTTGATCATGCTGCTCAGCAAACAGAGTATGGAAAGCAATTGCCATACGTTAGCGCCCTTCTTGAAGAATACTTTACTTTTGATAATTTAAAAATGGTTCGTACACGTAATTTAGTGGATGCAATGGTTATCCCGCATAAAGATTTTGTTGAATTCTCTCACAGTACAAAACAACGATTCCGTGTTTTCTTAGCTTTAGAAGATAATAAAAAGGCTTTCCATTCTGATGAGGAGGCTGTATTCCGAATCAGAAAAGGTGAAATTTGGTTCCTAGATGCAGCAATTGGCCATGCGGCTGCAAACTTCTCTAAAGATAGTCGAGTATTCCTTTGCTTAGACTATGTATTTGAAGGAGACTTTGACCCATCTGATATCTTTAAGGATAAAAAGACATATAATCGTGATTTAGACAGATTTATTGTACAACGTGAGAAGTTAGGTGAGAAATTTGAAGAGGAGCTGATTACTTCATTATCTAAAGTAATTTCCAGAATTAATTTTAGAGATGTTGTATTCTTTTTATCTAAAATTCATTTTGAAAAAGATATCCCAGTTGCTAAATGCTACGATTGGCTTGATCAAATCGCTGAAAGAAGTGGCGATGAAGCGATTGTGAATAAAGCAAAACATTTACGTGCGTATATTATTGAACATCGTAATTTAGGTGAACGTTTCAGTATGGATGAATGGAAAGAAGAAGTAACTGTTTGATTTTAAAACAGGAAACTAACATATCCTCACATAAACAACCGATTTTATTTTGGTAAAATCGGTTGTTTTACTATTTTATTTTGGTAAAGGAGAATGATTAGTATGGAGATTTTAATAGGTATATTTTTTAGTGTTTTATGGGCATCTGGGGCAATAGCCACAAAAATTGGTCTCCTGTCTTCATCCCCTCTTATGTTTGCAACAACGAGATTAATAAGTGCTGGTCTGATTATGTTTGTTTTCACCTATTTTATTAAATCAAATAGATGGCCAAAAGGGGGAGAGTGGAGGCAGTTAATTGTTTTAGGGATTTTAAATACTACATTGTATGTGGGATGCTGCTTTTTATCTCTAAAATTAGTATCTTCAAGCTTATTTAATTTATTTATTACTGTAAACCCATTTGTTGTTGCTTTATTATCTTCTATCTTTTTGAGCAGAAAAGTAACAAAACAAGAATGGATTGGGATGCTTATAGCGGCATTAGGTTTACTAATCGCTGTGTATCCGTATTTAAAAGATACACATGCAACAGTGTCAGGTGTCATTATTCTAGCAGTAGGAATGTTATCGATGGGAATAGGAAGCGTATGTTTTACAAAATACGATATGAAAATTGATCGCCTCGTTATTAACACATGGCAGATAATCTTTGGTAGTGTTTTCGCTGTCCCTTTAAGTTTCTTATTAGATAGTAATCCTTATATTAACTTAGATATGAACTTTGCCATCGGTCTATTTTGGCAAGTCGTGATGACATCGATTATATCTATGCTATTATGGTTTTACTTATTAAAGAAAGATCCAATTAAGGCTAACAACTATCTATTTTTAACACCAATTTTTGGTTATTTACTTGCATGGTTAATACTGAAAGAAGACATTACATGGTTTCATCTTATTGGTGCGATTTTTGTAATAAGTGGGTTGTTATTTTCAGGAACAATAAATATCAAAGCATTACTACGACCGAAAGTAGTGAACGAAAAACATAAATCTATATAAATATAAGTATAAATAGGGGTAGTGAGGCGGTTCCTGTTCTAATCTATCAGATGATTTATAGGGGTCCCGCCAACCAAATGACATAAAACCCACGTTAAGACATTTTTTGGAAGTGAAAACCCTGATTTGTGTACGCTAAGGATTGTAAATAAAATGCACGCTTTTGTTACAACATTGGTTTCAAGAAGAGTTAGCCTTTATTTAGCCAATTTAGCTGTATCAAAATACTGTATCAAAAATAATTCGTAACATTATTTATCACAATCCTTTTTGTTACGCTATAAACCCTTTTATATCAAGCTTTCTTTTTCTAAGCGTGGGTTTTATGTTAGTACGTTGGCTGTACCCCCTTATCGAACATTAAAGCGAAATGGTTATTAAGATAACTTTTAACAACAAGTATTATCTATCTAAAAATCTTTCAGTCTTACTGAAGGGATTCATCACAACAACAGGAGCTAAACTATAGATATTAGCTCCTCCTACTTGCAAATTATTTGATTATAAATGATAGGATTCTAAAATTATACAGTAAGATATTTAAGGATGTTAACTAATACAATTTATGAACTTATATTTTTATTCAGCCTATAAAAATCTTGTAACAAATATACAATTGTCATGATTGCCATTAACCCATTAACGATAAGAGCTATTACAATTGATAATTCTGTGGTAGGTGATAACATAACATATAGTGAAACAATAGATGCAATAAAAGGAACCACTTTTCTTGTTCTTGTTATACAAAATTTTTTGCTTTTTTTTAGTTGTGGTATTATTCTACCTATCATTAACAAGAAAGGAGTGGTGGCTAAGATACCTAACCAACCAAAAACACTTTCAACAAACCAAGGCAAAAATGGCATAGCTGAAGAAAATATAAATAAGTTCAGTACTAACAGAACTAATTGTATAAGTGATAACCTTATATGTAGTTGTTTCATTTTGTTACACCTCCGATACTATTAAAATTTAATTATGTTTTATTTTTTAATGGTGTTCATTTTCGTACAGTAAAGAAATTTCAAAGCTTCATAGCATGTTTTCCCCAGGATTCCTTGCCAATCTGTCAAGAAAACTCCATCTGCACCTGCATAATATAGGAATATAGCATACATAGAATAAGGGAATGCAGTACACATCAGCATACAAGCATTCCCTTGTTATTTTTATGTTATTACTTTACATTTTATGTCCCCACTGGTCAAAGTGATAATCTTTACCGCCGATGTTAAACCAACCGTCTGAATAAAGTGAACCATCTTCTCTAGCACAATACCAAAGGTATCCGTATGCAAGAGGCCAAGGTCTATATCCACCACCAACTTGGAACCATCCTGTTTTAGCTGCCCCTTTCTCATCGAAGTAATAATACTCACCATCGATAGTTTGCCATCCTGTTTGTGCTACGCCGTTATTGTCAAAATGGTATATCTTACCGTCTATTTTTTCAAACCCTGCTCGTTTAGCTGATCCATCTTCATGAATATAATATCTTTTTCCGTCAATGTCTTTATAATCATTGAACGTGTCATTGAGACCATTTGTGAAATAGTAGTTCTTACCATCTATCAATTTCCAACCAGTATAGGAAATTCCATCTTCTAAACTATAATATGCTATTGTATTCGCATTTTTGTTAATTCCTGTTTTCAAAATCGAACCATCTTGATTAAATGCTAATATTTTATTGTCAAACTTAACATTAATAGCGCTGTCTATAACTTGTCCATTTAGATTAGAAACTCTCTCAAGCACACCTTTGTCGGAAAAGTGAAGGATGACATTTTGATCTTCTAGACGTAGTATTTCATTTTTAAGGGCCACAGTACCTTCGAAATAATAAATTTTACCATCGATTTCCCGCAAACCCTTTTCAATAAGTGCTCCAGAAGCATCAGAATAGGAACGACCATCGTAGCCACTCTTGCTCCATACTGATCGTTGCAAAGCACCAGAATCATCGAAAGTATAAAACTTACCCTCAATCCGGTCATTACCTTTATTTCTCGCCGTAACTAATTCTCCAGTAGACGGATCAAAATAATAAGTCTTCCCCTTAATGTCTTGCCAGCCTTTCAAAAGGGCTCCTTCAGCATCTGCAAAATGATACTTTGAATCTTTGTTTACCCAACTGTTCTTTATTACATTTCCAGAAGAATCTTTTGCAATCAATTTAGTAGAATCTTTTTCATCAGCTACAAACTGTGCTCCGTCATACTTATGTTTCTCATTTTCTTTACCCGGATACCACTCTATTAACCAATTGTGAATTTCATTTTTGTTTCTATCATCAAAACGAATTTCAGAGCCGAAACCCTCACCAGTACCGAACTTTGAAGTATGCCTATCACCAACTAAACTTACTCCATTCTTGTTAATCAAACGGAACTGAAATGAACCAGAATCATTATTTTCTACCTGAACAAATTCAAACACTTCATCATCGCCAAGTGAATCGGAATATTGAAGTTCGTTTCCTTCTTTTCCTGAAAGGTATTTTGAACCTGTTTTTACGATTACTTTATTCGTTCCTTTTTTATAAGGGATAATTTGATAAGGTTTACCATCATTTAGTCTAATGTATGTCAGTAGCAGACCTGACTCTATGACGTTGGTACGCTCTGCCAATACATCAGATAATCGATTATAAAAATCTGCACGAGCTTTAGGATCATTATTAACATAGTTGTCAAGGACCTCTTTACCTACTGGCTTTGAAGTCAATGTTACCAATTTTTTTTGCTCATCTGATAATTTATTTGCTATATAATCAAATAGGGTATCCTGACTATAAGTAATCACGCTCCAGTCTGCAAACGAATCGCCTGAATATTTTTTATAAAGTGGATTAAGCAATCTTGGATTTTTACCAGATGCTTTTTCTACAAATCCAGTGTGATCTTCATTCATTACAACTCCGGTCTTTCCTTCGTTTAATTGTGCTTGTGTAATGTAAAGAAGATCGTGTTCTGAGATATTTGCTGCATTAGGATTTAAATCTATAATTGCTCCTGCGTCAGTAATTTTAAGCTGCTGACCAGATTTTAGTTGATGATTTTCAATTCTTCCATTTGGATAGCGCACTTTAACTGACTTAGTAAAATTCGAATCACCTTTTGTATGATACATGGAAATATTAAATTCCCCAGATTTAAAATTAGGTGCCTGATAAGCTAGATTTTCTGCATATACATCAATGGTAGTGCTTGGTGCTATATCCCCTGGTTCTAGTCCAAGTGTTTGATAAGTGTTTGCTATAGCACCTAATACAGTAATACCTATATCTACTACTGCACCTATCCCTGCGCTAGCCTTATTTTCTGCAATCGGTGCCATAGAAAAAAGAATTCCTAATGCCGCTGTAGCAGGAATTACCTTCTTTCCAATTCCATTTGTTTTAAATTTCTTTTTCATTCTGTTCTCCTCTTCTTGTGAAATTTTTCACTTTCAAATTGATATGTGAGAGTCCATCTTAATTTAAATATCTTTCAAATCTCTTTCATAACTATTACAAAAGTCTTTCGTAAATGTTACAAAAGTCTTTCATTGATTTTAATTTGTAATAAGGAAAGCATGAAATATTCATGTGAGGAGATTAAAATACATATTAAGAAACTATGTATCAACAAGTGTTAGAATGGTTACAGAGTCTTGAACTCAGAAGGCATGTACATATCGTTTTTAATAAAGGAGAAGCAAAATATGCTCTTGCTTAAGATGCATTTTTTATTGATTAGGAAAAATTCTTGACTGTTCTTATGAGGCAATTGCATAGAGCAATTGGTCTGCAACCTCATATTTCAGTTATTG
>NZ_JBALLY010000193.1:0-212 GCF_036963045.1 Bacillus sp. JJ864
GGATATATATAGAACTATTGCAGGTGCTATAAGTATTGGAGCAGAGTTGCCGCAATTTAATGAGAATGATAATTCAGAAATAAGACCTATTTATCCTAAAGAAACCGGTTATGAGAGTTATTACGATTATGGGATGGAATGTTCAGCTACAAATTCTGCGTTTGCATGTCTTCAAAAAGGGATTAAGGAAAATGGAGAAATATGTATTTTGT
>NZ_JBALLY010000193.1:282-3205 GCF_036963045.1 Bacillus sp. JJ864
AAGAAATGAAAATAAAACTTATATTTTTAAATATATTTATTCATATAATTTTTGCATTTATATTTCCTTACATACCTTTTTTTATAATATATAGTATTTATTTTACGGCGATTCTGATAGGTTACTTTAGCACACCTCCTGATATTCTTGGAGAAGTAGGGATATCAGCTGTTTTTTCTCTTTTTTCAACATTACTAATGTTACTTTTCATTTTTCTCATTTTGGTACCAGGAAATCGTTTTATCTACCGAAGATTGCATATAAGCAAATTAAATTATTGGATCTTTAGTTTGTCGGTTTTTATCATAGCGTTTTTCGTAATCTTGTTAAATTTTGATCCTTTTGACTTTATAGAAAAATTCACCGAATTAAAGCAAAACTAAAATGCATGAGCCCGGTACAATACGAAAGAGCTGAAAAAGTATTCATGAGAACACTTAATTTAAAAAGTTTATAAATTTAAGGAAAAGTAATTATTTTTGGTTGCAAAATAAGACCGCTTGCCTCACAGCCTATTGTTGATGATCATGAACAAGCAACCGCTGAGCTTCAGATGAAGAAACCCAATGCAGGATATAGTCATCTTCTTTTGGAATATGTGTTTTTCGTCTTTTGTTACATATGTAAAAATATCCATCATTTATATAATAAACATCTTCTTTTTCAGCATAAAAGTAGAGCTCAGCATTTCCGACATAATGCTGCACCTCAATTTCCCAGCCTAATTCTTCTAATAGTTCACGGTGTAAGCAACTTTCTATTGTTGCGCTATTTTCTATTCCGCTGCCAGGTGAAAAATATCTTACATCTTTTTGGATAATGGTTATTTTACTAGTATTTTCATTAAAAATAATTGCATAAGCGCTTGGGCGTGATAAGTATTCTATATGTGGCTTTTTCTTGCCAAAAGAAGGCTTTATTTGCATAATTTCCACCTAATTTCATTTGTGTTAATCTAATTATCTCATATGTATCTACGAAAATAAATTTTTAAGTTAAACAGGAAAATGTATCTCAATATCTAATAATATATGAGTATTACTGGAAAAAGAGAGGATATGACATATGTACATTAGAAAAATTAAACCTGAGGATTATACTACAATAAATTCTGTTATGAATGACTGGTGGGGCGGAAGACAGATGGCAGATATGCTGCCAAAGCTTTTTTTTATTCATTTCCAAGAAACTAGTTTTATTATTGAAAAAGACAATGAAATTGCAGGATTTTTATGTGGTTTTTTCTCGCAAACTTTTGAGGATGAGGCATACGTTCATTTTATCGGTGTGAATCCGAAATTTAGAAGACAAGGGATTGCATCAGCGCTGTATTCTTCTTTTTTTGATGCAGTTCGTTCCAATGGTCGTCACGTTGTAAAAGCAATAACATCTCCGGTTAACAAAAAGTCTATTCAATTTCATCGTGAGATAGGTTTTGAGATTGAAAGAGGAGATGATGAAATAGATGGTGTGTCTGTACATACAAACTATGATGGAAAAGGTGGAAGTCGAGCATTATTTGTAAAGTATATATAAATGATGCAAGCAGCAAAACAATATAAAATTTTTAATAAAAATCAATATAAAAGGCAATATAAGGAGGGTTGAATTTATATTTTGAAAGGAAAGATAACAATTGAGCAAAATTTTATACATTACTGCAAATCCTAAAACACCCGATCAATCATATGGACTTTCAGTTGGACAAGCTTTTTTAGAAGTATATCGTAGCGAGGCTCCAAATGATGAAATTATTGAACTTGACTTATATAAAACTAATATTCCGTACATTGATGCGGATGTATTTAGTGGATGGGGAAAACTACAACAAGGGACAGTGTTTGAAAATCTTTCTGCAGAAGAGCAAAGTAAGGTCTCTGCAATTAATAAATTAACAGATCAATTTGTAGAAGCGGATAAATATGTATTTGTAACACCGATGTGGAATTTTAGTTTTCCACCGCTTATGAAAGCGTATATTGATACAATTTGTATTGCAGGAAAAACATTCAAGTATACAGCAGAAGGTCCTGTTGGTTTGTTATCTGGTAAAAAGACCGTTCATATCCAAGCACGCGGTGGTATATACTCAGAAGGCCCAGCAAAAGAAATGGAATTTGGAGATCGTTATCTTCGGGCCATTATGAGCTTTGTTGGAATTATAGATGTGCAATCTGTTTTTGTAGAAGGTATGAATCAAATGCCGAATGAAGCAGAGCGTATTAAAGGAAAAGCAATTGCACAAGCGAGAGAAATTGCGAAAAATTTTGCGGAATAATTAGAAAAAAACCCACAAATTTCTTATAATGGAATTTGTGGGTTTTTATTTGTCAGATAGATATGGGGAGGAAATCGGGATGGATATTGTTTTTACAGAGGATGGGAAACGTTTTAACTATCGTGTAGCAGCTGTATGTATAGAAAATGGACAGGTTCTTCTTCATCGCGGCAAGGGAGATGACTATTGGTGTTTACCTGGCGGACGAGTTCAAATGTTGGAAAGTAGTGAGTCTGCTCTGAAAAGAGAGCTTCAAGAAGAATTAGAAGCGAATGCAAATGTAAAACGATTAATATGGGTTGTGGAGAAGTTTTTTACATACGATAATCATGAGTTTCATGAAATTGGTTTTTACTATGAAACACATTTAGAAGATTTCGTTATTCCGAAAACGGGTTCTTTTATAAGAGAAGATGGTGGTCGAGAGTTTGAATTCCAGTGGGTTTCGCTAGAGGAATTACATCTTTTTAATACGCAACCTGCATTTTTAACAACAAAGCTAGATCATTTACCGCAGTGTGTAGAACATATTGTGACAAACTAAAAGAAAGACGGCTCTGTACCGTTAAGGTTATATATAATTTCATACAAAAAGAGACTATCCGAAAAGGCATATAGGTGCCTTTTAGGATAGTCTCTTTTTGT
>NZ_JBALLY010000194.1:0-9346 GCF_036963045.1 Bacillus sp. JJ864
ATTTTGACTTTTCAACATACAAATTGCGGCTATGTAGAAAAAAAGATTCTGCACTCGCTTTCTCCCTTTGTTTGAACTTCGCACGTGGCAGAAAAAGGCCCTGACCGCTTCTACGCATGACCAGACGCTCTAGCTCACCTAAAAAGAAAAGGGTTTTTATGTTGTTTTCTTAATTTGGATTTATATATATGATGCCGTTTTTCATAATCTACTTTTTTTATTCACAGCCAGTGATCAACCAATCGTCTTCTAATTTACACAACAACGTTTGTTCATTTACTTCCTGGCCTAATTTCACTTCGACAGCTAATATATTACCGCTAAAGCCAACCGCGGCTTCTGCTAATGTTCCATCGCTTTTTTTAATAACAAATAACTTTTCCCACTCATATACGTAAGATGATTGTTGAACAAGTATTTCTTCAATCACTCCATTGCATGGGCTATATACATTTTCAATTACATCTTTCATCTAAACTTTTCTCCTCATTACATTTCAGTGTTATATTTCTCACCTATTCTAACATTGTTATGAAAATCAACTCGTATTTTAAAAATTCTTTTATTTACATACATCTATTTTAATTTTTCAATATATAAATTGCTGCCATGCCCTGTCGTTTTGAAGATAGGCTACTTGCCCATTTGCCAATAAAAAGCTTAAAAAACAAAAGAGAACACATATTATATATGAATAATATGTGTTCTCTTTTATCTAATATGAAATAAAAGTGATTCCCAGGAATTACTTCTAAATAGTTACAAAAAACTCCTAGAGGTTCTCATGATTTTCCGGCTTTTTCTCTTCTGGACTCGGAATAGCAGCCTTTATCTCTCCGCTTGGCTGCATTGCGCCTTTCCCAGCAAAACTTTCTAACAACTCTTTTAAATCAATTCCCGAAGAGGCCTTCAAAGTTTCTTGCATCGTTGCCATTAAATCCGTCGCATAGCCGGCAACTTTACCAGCACCGCTATTTTTTCCACCGCCGCCAGTGTCGACAACAGTGATTTTATCAATATTGCTAAGCGGGCTTGCAATCTCTTTTGCATAGCTTGGTAACATTTTTAATACCATATCCATAATTGCTGCTTGGCCGTATAGTTCAAATGCCTCAGCAATTTTTTGTTTTGCTTCCGCTTCAGCAAGACCTTTCAATTTAATAACATCCGCTTCTGCTGTACCTTGTGCTTTTTGTACTTCTGCTTTTGCTAAACCTTCTACTCGTACTTCTTCTGCACGTGCTTTTGCTTCTGCTTCAATTTTATACTGATCGGCATCTGCTTTCTTTATTTGTTTCACTTTTTCTGCTTCTGCCGCTTGCTCCACTGCATAACGATCAGCATCTGCTTTTTTCTTCACTTCTGCATCGTATTGCTTTTCACGACGAGCAATTTCTTTTTCTTCTAATTCAATTTGTTTTTCACGCTCAATAATTTTCACTCGCATTTGCTCTTCTGTTACACCTTGCTGAGCCTTCGCTTGCTGTAATTCATAGGAAAGGTCAGCATCGGCACGTGCTTGTTCTTGTTCTCTTTTATATGCTTGCACCTTTAATTCTTTATGTTTCTCTGCTTCAGCAATTTGCGCATCACGCTGATACTCTGCTTCTTTTGCTTCTTTTTCAGCACGTGCTTTTTCAATCCGTGATTCTTTTTCTCGTTCTGCGTTTGCAATTTGCGCATCACGTTTTACTGTCGCAATTTGTGGCTGACCAAGTGCATCTAAATATCCGTTTTTATCACTAATTTCTTTAATCGTAAATGATACAATGCGTAATCCCATCTTCTTCAAATCAGTGGAAGCAACTTCATGTACTTTCTGGGCAAACTGTTCTCTGTTACTATACGCATCTTCTACTGTCATAGAAGAAAGAATCGCTCGTAAATGCCCTTCTAATACTTCCTTTGCTTCTACTTTCAGTTCTTCTGTTTCTTTTCCTAAATATTGCTCTGCTGCTGTTGATACTTCCTCAATCGTAGAACCTACCTTAATAATCGAAACACCATTTACTGTTACGGGAACACCTTGCTTCGTATATGTATCGCGTGTTCCTACTTCTAACTTATAGTTTAATAAGCTAAGAGGTTCTGCTTGTTGCATAACCGGCACAACAAACGTACCGCCGCCGCGAATAATCTTTATCTTTTTACCATCATCTGTTGTCACAACATTTTTCCCGCTTCCTAAACCACTTCCCGTTACAATTAACGCTTCATCTGGACCAACTGTACGATATTTTGTAATAAAGACTAAAATCAAAATCGCTAATATTGCTAATAAAACACCACCAATAATTAATGGAACCATAGTAACTCCTCCTTATCATTTCGGTTTCTTTAAAGAAACCGCTAAATTTTGTACATGTAAAACGCCATCTTCCACTGCTTCAACAATGACATAAGATCCTTGTAAAATATCGTTCTTTCCTATTGTTTTAGCTGGCATCGCATTGCTGCCAAATTTAGAAGCTAGCAAAACTTCACCTAGTCCTTCTTTCGGAATTGTTATAATCACTTCTCCTTTGCAGCCAATAAATTCTTCCATACGGTGCATTGTATTTTGCTCTGCTTTAGAAATTGGCGCTAACACAAGCATTTTCATTGTAATTACACCAACAAGTGCGAGAAAAAATGAAATAACAAAAATAGCAACACTACTCCAAGGAAATATATATTCTAATATGTAACCAAATCCACATAGCATCGCCAAAAAGCTAAATATGAGCGTAAAAGGCGAAGTAGCTCCGCTTGATATACTAAAAAGAGATTCTAAAATATCACCAAAAAGAAAATAAAGAATGGCAATAGCTCCAGTTATAACAAGTCCATATAAATAAATTGTTTCAATTGGAACGTTAAACAACATACGCTTCACTCCTTTCAACATAAGTGAAACTTTCATGAGTGGTAGCTTTCTTTATTTCCCATTCAACTCCTTTCCTTAATTAATAGGATAACAGCTCTTTTCCTAATATATATGCCCCCTCTCTTCTAGTTGTCTTAATTTTCTAACTTTTAAACTTTTAAAAAAGAGGCTGTTACTACAGCCCTCCAAAAAAAGAACAGGAGAAAGCTATAGTGACAGCCTCCTCCTGAAAACAAACTAA
Organism: Bacillus sp. JJ864; assembly: GCF_036963045.1. Classification (NCBI taxonomy): domain Bacteria; kingdom Bacillati; phylum Bacillota; class Bacilli; order Caryophanales; family Bacillaceae; genus Bacillus; species Bacillus sp. JJ864. The sequence continues at coordinate 3,108 of NZ_JBALLY010000194.1, forward strand.
TATATGGTATATTTATATAATACAAGATTTTACAAAAAAAGTAAAGTCATATATATATTGGAAGTTTTTGTTTACGATCCACCTATAAAAATACATGTTAATCTTTCAGCACATAAGTCGCTGCTATGCAGAATACAACATGACTGCTACTGGCTTGCTCCTTGTGTTTTAAACTTCGCATGTGGCAGAAAAAAGGCCCTGACCGCTTCTACGCATGGCCAGACGCTCTCGCCCACCTAAAAGGAAAAGGGTTTTTAGGTCGTTTTTTTAACTTGGATTTATATATAAGGGGTACTACCAATCCAAAACAAAATAGACAGTGGATTTTTATGCATGTATGGACAAACAAATAATCCTTTCTCATGTGAACAGAATATCTTAATCACATAGGAGGGAAAGCATGAAAGAAAAACAACTTATTCTTACTATACTCGGAAGCAGCGGCGGCGCTGCTCGTGCATTTTTATCTTTATTAAATCATGCCGTGAAAGATATTCATAATCCTTTATACTCTCAGTTACAAAACTGCTCCATTCATTTAATTGATATGAAGCAAAAACCAGAGTCTTATTTTCAGGATATGTATCCTGCATTATACGAAAGCTTTACATTCCATGTGTTTGATCTAAGCGATAACACATTATTTCGAAATCATCTACAGAAAACGGGGACAAGTCTAGTCATTGATGCCTCCTTAGCAGATGCAGTCGAAATGCTAACATGCTGCAACGAAGCTAATGTACATTATATTAATACAGCATTGCAATCACCAGCAATCGATGCAAATGAGCATATTAAACGCTTCAGTTTATTAGAAAGACAAAATTTCTTTGAAAAGCATAAACCTACCTTCACACAAATGACAGGCGTTATTTGTTCTGGTATGAATCCTGGTGTCGTCCAATGGATGGCCGTTAAGTTAATGAAGCAAAATCCTGATGAAATCCCCCTCGCTTGTTTCATCGTCGAACACGATACAACTTTCTACCAGGATTCAACTCTTATTAAAGAAAAAACTGTATACTCGACATGGTCTCCTGCGGGATTTTTAGAAGAAGCTATTTTAAACTATCCTCTTTTCATGAAACATCAAACTCCTATGCTCTTATGTAATACTGCTTATGAACAAGAATTTAAAGTAACATTAGGAGATAAACAGTTTTTCGGTTGTTTAATGGGGCATGAAGAAGTAATTAATCTCGGAAAATTGTACGATATGGAAGTCGGCTTTTTATATCGTATTAATGATTATATGACGCAAGTAATTCATGATAATCAACAGAACATTGATGAACTATGGAACTGGGATCATCACGTATTAAATCCAGAAACTGGACAACTCCTCGGTGAAGATTTAATCGGTGTATTACTTGTCTATAAAGACAAAGAAGTCTATATGTACAATACAACTGCCACCCAGCATGTGTACAACCAATACGGAACAAACGCAACCTATTTTCAAGTCGCATGCGGCGTTTACGGTGCACTTGCTAGCCTCTTACTCGACAATTTACCACTTGGCTGTTACTTTGTAGACGAACTTCTTTTAAATACAGATTCAAAATATGGTGAATATCTTTCTTATTATATGAAAGATTTTGTAATAGGAGAAAATCATACGACAGATGGTTTATTATTTGATCGTATAAAAAAGATTGAGTAGTTTTTCTACTCAGTCTTTTTTGTTTTGATTAAAAATAATAAAACTCTGCATTTAGGTGGTTAAGGCACCTTTTCCTTCTCACAGAAAAGCTCTTCATCACATGAAACTTTCAACTCATATTTTATATTGAAATTAACTATTTGATAGAAGAAAGAACTCCTTTTCAAAACCTGTGTTCTCCCAAAAGTTTAAAGCCAATTTATTATCTAAATCAACATACATTTGAATAGAAGAAATACTCTCTTGATTCAACCAATGTGTTAAATGTTCTACTAAATTTTTAGCAATTTGCTGTCTTCGGAAAGAACCGCTTATTTTTTGCCGTAACTTTACTGGACGGATATCTCGTTCCGCTTGATTATTATCAAACGGAATAACTGGATGGAGAAGAAAGGCCAAAATCGATTCTTGATTTGCGATCAATCGATTTAAGAGATTGCGCGCCAGACTTTGCTTCTGTCTCCCGCGAACGTTTCCTTCTTTCGGCTTGGTTGGATTGGATGCTTCTCCTTTTGCTACGATTGTTTCATATTTTTGATGCAATTTTACCAATTCTTGTGCGTCCAGGTGCTTTGTTTCTTTTTGCTGTTTCGCTTGTAAAAGAAAATCAACCATTTCTTGCGCCCATTCTTGCTTCGTTTGTTCAAATATACCGCGCAATTCACGAAGAAGATGCACATTGCACAAGACATGTTGGCACTTGTCGTATTAGAAATATTAAACAGTCAGATCATTAGGGTAGCTGAGTATTTACAATAATTTTAATACAATTCCTTTTCTCATATATTCCCCTCAAACTTATACCCCATTCGAACAACAGTCGTAATGTATTTTGCTTTATCTCCTAATTTATTTCGCAAATTACGAATATGGCTATTCACAGTTCGGTCATCACCGGAAAATTCATAGCCCCAAATTCTTGAAATCAATTGCTCTCTTGTCAAAACAATACCTTGATTTTGCATAAAATACGTTAAAATTTCAAACTCTGTATGCGTTAAATTAATGTCTACTCCCTCTATAGTAACAATACGCGAGGGCAAGTGAATACAAATTCCATGAATAGTTAGCGTGTCACCTTCATTCCCTAAAGATTTACTTATAACTACCCTACTTTGCAATAATCGCTTTGCTCTTGCCAATAAAATTTGCGGACTATATGGCTTTGTTACATAATCATCTGCCCCTAACTCAAACCCAAGTAATGTATCGTCTTCATCCACTCGTGCTGTCAGCATAATAATAGGAACTTGAGACGTTTTACGAATTCTTCGGCAAACAGACCAACCATCTAATTCTGGTAACATAATATCAAGAATGACTAAATGAATCTCTTCTTCTTCAAATAAGACTAACGCTTCCTTCCCATCTCTTGCCTCTAGTACTTTATATTGTTCATTTAAAAAATAATCTTTCAAAATTTCACGTAAAATATCCTCGTCCTCAACAATTAAAATGTTTTTTGTCATGTTTCATTTCCCCCTTCATAATAATATTTCTTCCAAAATAATTAGAGACCCGAATGCTTTCATCTCACTTTAGGATCGATAGCAATTAACTTTGCCTCAATAATATATCGATCTGGTGCATCCCCTATATAGTCGAATGGATAACAAGTTGTAAGCGTCAATATGGGCTCTTCTTTCTTTACTATGACTGTGCGATCATCCGCATTTGTAATCCACATTTTTTGAATTTCATAAGTATAAACCTTATTATCGTATTCCACAATGAGGTTATCTTTCTCTTTCAGCTCCCCTAGGTCTGTAAATACCGTATCACGATGTCCACTTAGTACAGTGTGACCACCACTTTCAAATGGAGTTGTTGTAACCAACTCCTTTTTTCAATGTGGTGTCATTTGCACCCCAATATCCAGAAAACTTCTTCGCTATTTTCTGGATATTTAATACGGCTACTTTCTCGCCTTCCTTATATTGCATTTGAGAAGAAGGTACTTGAGAATTCACAGTTGTTTCAGTCGAATGTTGATTTGATTCTATCTTCTCAAAACGCTTTATCTCTTCTGTCGTTAAATCTTGCGCAGAACTTTTACCTTTGTACCATTTGAACAAGTTTTCCTTTTCCATACTGATCACACACCTTTTCTAGAGTAGTAATATCAGTATATCCAAGTTTAAGAGATTTTTTGTACCAGAATCCTTTAAGTTGATGGATGTGTGTTATGACTCCTTCTGTGGATGGCAATCTTTAAAAAAAATGCATGTTATCTGCATTTAATCTTTACATAAAACTTATACACTCAGAAGGTGTTACAGAATTTATAGACGGTTAAGGGAGGAGCATTTTATCAATTTACCGTATGTATTTATATTTTGTAGGAGTTTTGTAACACTCACGCTATTATTTTTACTTTAACCAAGTCTATTAATTGTAAACATATTAACCAAAAACAAGTTGATCAAGAAAGGATTTTTTTATGAACAAAAAAATAATTATATATCCTATACTGATTTTTATAGGTTTTGTATCAGTTTATTTCTTGATGAGTTCAAAAGTAAAAGGAACAATGTATGCAGATACGTTATCCAAAAAGGATCAAACTTCAGAAAAAGTTATAGTCATAGATCCAGGACATGGAGGAAATGACCCTGGATCTATTGGACTAAGAAGAACAAGAGAAAAAGATATAACTCTCAAAACAGCTAAGAACATTCAAAAAAAGCTTGCGGAAAAAGGAATGACTGTAATATTAACGCGTCAAGATGACACGTTTGTATCATTAAAAAATCGCGTTGCTATCGCTCAAAATAAATCGGCAGATCTCTTTCTTAGTATTCATTATGATGGTTTCACAACTAATGATGTAAAAGGAGTAACAACCTACTATTACAAAGGCCAAAGAGAACAAGCACTAGCGGAAACCATACATGAACATTTATTCAAACATATACAAGCAAAAAATAGAGGTGTAAAATCTGGCGATTACTATGTATTACGGGAAAATCAAAAACCATCCATTTTACTTGAGCTAGGTTATATTACAAATCCAGAAGATGAAGAACGAATGAATTCACAACAATTTCAAGCAGATGTAGCCTCTGGAGTTGTTAGTGGTATTATAGAATATTTCAATAGATAGTTATCCAATTAAATTAGACAAATTCCCCACAAATAGAATTTTTTCATAGATAATCTAAAACTAAAGGTTACTAGAAAGGACATAATAGAATGTTTACAAAAGGACTAAAAATAGCAGCAATTATTTCAATATCTGCTTGTATCACACTAGCTTTTTTTATGTTTCAATTCTTTACATCACCTGCAAAAGGGGTAATGAACCAAGAAAATGCTGTTCAACTGGCAAGTGAGCAAACAAAAATAGAAATGAAAAAAACAGCACCAGATAAATATAATGGCCAGGTTCGTAAAGTAGCATACTTAACATTTGATGATGGACCAAGTCAATTTCAAAAAGAAATCTTAGATATTTTAAAGCATAATAATATAAAAGGAACGTTCTTTATGATTGGTGGAAACATCCCAGCTCATAAAGAAAGTGTAAAGCGTTTAGTAAATGAAGGGCACTACCCAGGTGTTCATAGTATGACACACGATAATAAAAAGCTTTATACCCAAGGCGAATTTGTTGAAGAAATGCAACAAGCGCAAGATATCATGAAGGAAGTTACTGGAATTCATCCAAATCTTGTTCGTTGTCCATATGGGAGTATGCCCGGACTTACACAGGCATTACGAGACAAAATGGTGAATGTTGGTATGAAAGAGTGGGATTGGACAATAGATTCTTTAGATTGGAAATTACCTGGAAATCCAGATGCTGTTGTTCAAAAAACAATTTCTCAGGTTAGTCAAAATCGCGAAGTAATTTTAATGCATGAAAAATCACAGACGGTGCAGGCGTTACAAAGAATTATTGATGATCTTCGTAGTAAAGGTTATGAATTCGAAGTATATGATGAAGCCTCTCATTTCCCATTAAATTTTTGGAAGGATAATCGCATCTAAGTAGGAGGAATTGCAGATGATATATAGAAACCTGGCACTTATAACAGCCTTATCAGTAACATTGTTGTCCGGCTGTTTAGGACAAAAACCAGAAGAGAAATTATATGTAACATTTGAAAGTGCTGCAAAACAAGAAAAGACAATGTTTGAAGATACGAAAAAATTAGCAGCATTAGAAAAACAAGGACAAGAGTTATATACTCAAATTACACTTGAAGGCAAAGAGAATAATCAAGTAGTGAAGGAAAAGTTAGATCAAGCTGTAACAAACATAAATGATCGTGAAAAAGTATTAGAGAAAGAGAAAGCTACCTTAGAAAATGCACAAAATGAAGTGAAGTCTGCTGATAAATATATAAAGAAATTAGAAGATAAGAAATTACAAGAACAGGCTGAAGAAGTTCAAGATATGTATAGAAATCGTGCTGATTCTTTCAAAAAATTGCATGAAAGTTATAAAAAATCATTACAATTAGAACAAGAACTGTACAAAATGCTACAAGCGAAAGATGAAAAACTAAAATCAATTAGTGAGAAAGTAATAACGATCAATCAGTCTTATGAACAAATTCATTCAGATCAGGAT
>NZ_JBALLY010000195.1:0-3025 GCF_036963045.1 Bacillus sp. JJ864
AGTGTTTCATTCATTTTCGCTTCCCCCTATCATGCTATTCTCTTATATTTTTTGCTTACATAATAAAAGAAGAACACCTTATGTGCTCTTCTTTTATTATTATTCATATTAATGTAGCAAGATGCTGCTTTGCATCGTATTCCTCTAAACTTTCCCCATGTTTAACACGATGAACAAAATCCGGATTAGAAATCAATGGTCTACCAAATGCCGCTACATCAATTGTACCTTCTTGTAGTGCTTCTTCTGCCTCTTTTGGATTTAAATTCCCAACTCCTACAATTATACCATCCCAATATTTACGAACTAATTGATGTAAGTTTTTCCCGTCAACTATAACTTGCGTATAATTCATTGTTGAAGGATGAATCATCGTTAATCCTACTTCACAGAACATCTCTACGAAAGTTTGAATTGCTGCTTCAGGATTTTCCCACATGTAGCTAGGGTTATCACCTTTAAATGCCGAAAAACGAATAAGCGTTTTATCTGCACCAATCGCACTTATAACGGCTTGCAATACTTCTTTCATAAATGTTAACCTTTGTTTTAAATCTCCGCCATATCGATCATTTCGATGATTCGCAAATTCATAAGAAAATTGATCAATTAAATACCCATGTGCCCCATGAATTTCTACCCCATCGAAACCTGCTTCTATCGCATTCCTAGCAGCTTGTGCATACTGTTCGATAGTCTCTTGAATTTCTTCTATTGTCATCGCTTCTGGCGTATCAAAAGGCTTCCGAAAACGTGGGACATTTCCTTGTGCCGCAATAGCTGAAGGTGCTTGTGGTAAGAATCCATCTGTTAGTTCATGATGGCTCATACGTCCTACATGCCATATTTGCGCAATAATTGTTCCACCTTCTTCATGTACTGCATCTGTTACTGACTTCCAAGAATTAATTTGCACCTCGGTATAAATACCTGGGACACCTGGATTCCCCTTCGCTCTTGGGCTAATTACTATTCCTTCTGTAATAATTAGACCAACACCATCTGCCGCACGTTTCCGGTAATACTCGGCTACATCAGCTCCAACTACCCCTGTCTCGTCATTAGCAAAACAACGCGTCATCGGTGCCATTGCCACACGATTACGAAGAGACCAAGCTCCAATTTGAATCGGATCAAATAACTTTGTTTCTTCCACGTTTTGAAATGATCCCCAATTGTTTATATTCGTGCCTTCATGGATACTGGCTATTTTATTATTTGAATTTGTCATCTTTCTTCCCCCTTAATTAAAAATTCCACCTACATTTCATTGAAACGATGGAAACTATCTATAACCGTATCATATTTTTTCACAAACTAGTGCGTCAATTTATACGCTCTCCTTGTTATTACCCTTGTAGTGGTTTTCCATTAAAAGCTTTTATATCTAATGGTGCAACTAAAAATTGATTTGCTTTGCCAACAAAAGAAGTGAAATGCTCACTCTTATTGTGATTAGCAACTACTTCGGCATTTTCCCACACCTCTACCATTGTATAGACATTTTCTTTTTCAGTATCCTTGAACAAATCATAAGACATATTTCCACTTTCTTTTCTTGAACCACTGATTAGCGGCTGAATCTCATCTAAAAATGCTTGTTGTTTTGCTGGGTCCACATGAAACTTAGCATGGATAATAATCATGATACATTCTCCTCTCACTTTTCTACTTGTATTTGTATTTATGAAAAAAGTCAATCACGCAAATGATGAAACCTTATAATCCTCTATAATTACTTCCACTGAGCGATTTTATCAATTGGAAGGCGAACTGATTTGTAGCCACTGTCAGCTGCTTTCCCAATTGAAATTAACATAACTGGTACATAACGCTCTTTATCTAAACCAAATGCTTCTGCAATTTTATCTTTTTCATATCCACCAATTGGACATGTATCGTATCCGTGAGCACGAGCTGTAAGCATAAGTTGCATCGCTGCAAGACCACCATCAATTAATACTGTGTCTTTCATTACTTCCTTTGTAACTATTGAAAAATAGGCTGTAAGCTTCTCCATTTGACTTTCTTTTACTTCTGAAGGCATATATCCAAGTTCAACTGCTTTTCCGTAAATTTCTTCGGCATTTTCAAAATTATTCAAATCACCAAAAACAGCAATCATTGCTGCTGATGTTTGTACTTGAAGTTGATTAAATTTAGCAAGCGGCAAAAGCTTTTCTTTTCCTTCAGCACTATCAATTACTAAGAAGCGCCATGGTTGCATATTTACAGAAGATGGTGCAAGTGTTGCTTCTGTAAGGATTTCTGTCATTTCTTCTTTACTAATTTTCACGGACGGATCGTACTTACGAATAGAACGACGACCTGTCATAATTTCTGTAAAATCATTTGTTTTTTGTGTGTTAATCATAGATAGTTTCTCCTTTTTTTCTGTCTAATGGTTACATTAGAATTCTTTTATATTTTTTTGAATGCGATTTAACATATTTAGAAGTTCATCACGTTCTTCCTCGTTAAAATCCTTTAACACATAAGTGGCAAATCGCTCTTTTTCCTCTTGAAAGGAGTGAATTTTATTCCGACCGGCATCAGTTAAACTAACAAGGGTTATTCGATTATCATTCGGATTTTTACGTCTTGTAATCATTTCATTAGCTTCAAGTTGCTTTAAATGCCGTGTAATTGCTGCATTGTCAATATTGATTTCTTTTTGAAGTGCTTTTTGACTCATTTCATCAACTTGATAAAGTTGATGTAAAAGTTCAAGTCTAGATTGGCTAATCCCCGTACAACCTTCGAATTTCGAACTAATGTCTTTATTCAGGAAATGTAATTTATATAAAATAATCGCTTCCTTTGAACATGAATCGCTCAAATTACCACCCCTTTTTTAGACTGTCTAAAAAGTTGATGCATCAATGATTGATATGTCAATCATTGATGCATCAACTAATATACATGAATTTCATTTGAAAAGCAATAATTTTGTTTTTATCCTTTTTTAATGGGCAGTTATCCTTCTACTGCTCAAAGTAATACTTACAATTCCCTTTGCTTACCT
>NZ_JBALLY010000196.1:0-12016 GCF_036963045.1 Bacillus sp. JJ864
ATAGGTTCACTTGACAAAGTTGGATGAATTTCTTGTTCGTGTGTAGCTGGAACCGTTATAGCTTGCGTTGGAATCTCACTCGAAACCATTGGTTCTTGGATATTTTGTGTTGGTATCTCAGGTGTAGCAATAACTTGATCTTGAGTTGGTTCTACTGGCATAGGCTCATTTGACAAAGTTGGATGGATTTCTTGTTCGGGTGAAACAGGAACCATTATATCTTGTGCCGGAATCTCATTCGAAACTAATGGCTCTTGGACATTTGGTGTAGATATCTCAGGTGAAGCAATAATTTGATCTTGAGTTGGTTCTACTGGTATAGTCTTCCTAATCGGATTTGTTGGGTTAGCTGCGGGTGTAGAATTTGATGAAAGTGTTGTTGTCTCTAATTCATTTGTAGGATAATCAACAATGTCAATTGCGGATAGTTCTTGTGGCGCGTCTTGTAAAGATGTAATCTCTTGTTCTGGTGTTAATTCTAGCTCCTCTAATGAAGCATAATTTTGGTCTGATACATCGTTTTCAAGTTCTGCTGGTGTTACTTCTTCTGATCTTTCCATAATCTCTGCTAACTCTTCTTGATCTAAATGAGTCAAGTTTTGTCGTCCATCTAAATCTTGTTCCTCTTGTTCTTCTGTATCTGTTACTTGTTCTTCATCCTGTAATGATACAAGTTGTTTTTGATTCTCATCTTGCTCATTGTTTTGTTCTTGATTTTCATCGTCTGAGAGATTGTCTGGAACGTTCGCCTTCATAAGATTTGGCTTTTTCTCTTCATCTAACGTATCTTCATTTTCTACTGCAACGCCATTCGCTGCAAGTTCAGCTGCTGTATTAAAGTGATTTCCTACCTGTTCACCTATATATCCACCAACACCCATTGCTACATCTTTTCCACGGTCCACAAATCGCTCTGTCATGAGTGAGATATCTGTAACAGTTCTATATATGTTTTTCGTTTTTGCGAAGCATGCTATAATGCTGTCCCTAAAGATATAACATAAAATGAACACAATAATTTGAAACACCATTGTTGATACGTACCCTGCGAGTCCCGCTTCTGGTAACACATAGATTAATTCGGATACCGTGAAAATAATGACTAGCATCACTGACATTAATACTTTTAAAGCAAGCGGTCTGATCCACTGTGTTGCCCAGCTTTCCATTACTCTACGGTATCCTGGTAACAATGCTACCGCTAATACAATAGGAGCAATCAAACTCATGACAAGGAACCACAATTGGAAAGCTACAATGAGTAAACAAAATGCCAAGACTGGAATCCCCACAAGTGGGTTTACAATATAGTAAATAATCGTGAAAATGATGCGCTCTCCCACAGAATCCATTTTCATCATTTGGTTTTTCTCTTTTGCTATTTCATTATCTACAATTGAGTTTCTTTCTTTTCCTGGGGACGTTTTTAGTAATGTATCGACACGTTCCTTACCAATTTTCTCTTTTGAATCTTCTCCGTATTGTAGAAATAGATATGGTCTTTCCACTAATATCCCCCAAATTTGTTTCTTCACTGCGGAAATAGCGTCCTCTTTAGAGCGATTCGGATCACCAGCCACCGTCCCCGTTGCTTTTGCTAAAATAGTGGTGCTGATTTCAGAACTGATGGTATTAGTCGTTTTTAATACCGTACTTGCATTTCCAATAAAGACAAGAATAAACGCAATAACTAATACTGTTTTCACAAGTTCATTGAATCCCGCTGTAGGTTGGCGTTTCACAAAAAAGATATAAGCTGCATAACAAGCAGATAATACACACGCTATGCCAATAATAGAAGGAAACAATCCCCCACTCAAAAAACCCATTTTTCCATCTTGCCCTTTTCCAATACCCGAAATATTTTGCATCGCTGCCGCCAATTTATCCGCTACGCCAGATACGATATCTAATTTTAGTGCTTGATCTACTAAAAACATTGTAAGTTGTGTAAGCATAATGTTGAGTTTAAAAGCCAAATTCACAAACCACTGACAGATACTATAAATCATACGTTGAATATCCTGCCCAACATTGTCATCTCCAAATATATAGCCACCTAATTTTTGTAAAACACCTTTATCATCCTTTTTGGGCGCTTCCGTGTCGATTTCATAATATTTCCCTTTGTACAGATCATCTGTATGTCCTTTAAATAGATTTTCCGATATCGTTGGCCCTGTTTGTTCTTGCTTTTTCTCTTCCTCCGCTAGGGCGACCTGTGACCCTAGCGGCATGAGTAAAAATACAAAAACCATACAAATAGAAAGGATTTTTTTCATTCTTTTTGCCCCCATTTATGGACACGTACAGGCTTCATGCTTCCCACAATGTTATCTACACTATAGTTGCTTCCCCATGCCCATTCGTAATTTTTCCATTTACCATCATTCTCGTCCTTTACCATTTTTAAATCCATTCCTCGTTGTCGCTCTTCCACAGGGTTATAATATCTTACATGATAGTAATACTCGTTTTTCCCCTCATTTAGGTCATAACGATCCAAGTCAAATCTATTGTTTAAATTTTTACTTGCACCTGAATTTATCACTCCATCTTCACCGAAATTAAATTTTTTATATTGTAAATCATTTAATTTTTTAGTGTCTACATCGATATACGCTCTTAAATATTCTATCGCTGCTTTGTCAGCTTCTTTCATATCACGTTCTTTTTGACTCTCTTGTTGTTTTGTACTACCCTTTGTCTCACTTGCTGCACAACCTGTCATACTGGCAATTGCTAACACCCCCGCTATACACAATCCTGATACCATATTTACTTTTTTCATTTGGTCCATCCTCCATATACAGATAATTTAGAATACTTTATCTGTATTGTACTGCATTATGCCATTTGTTTGGCACGTTCTTCCTCTGTTTTCGTTGAGGAATCAAATGCGTTTGCAAGTTCTTCAAACACCGGGTCAATATCAACAACTGCTGTTCGACCGTAGATATCCTGGAACAACGCTTCACCACGTCGTAGTCCTCGTAACATGCGGACATTTTCTTCCGTCACAGGTAAATTGTAATACTTCAACATTTCCCTTGCCTCATCATCATGTTTGAGGGAAAAACAAAACTTCATACCCACATTTGCAATTTCTCTGTTTTCTGAATTATAGTCCGATGCGTTTTGTGTTCCGGAATAAAGTCCCATGTTGTAATAACGCCCTTCTCGAATGACTTTATCTGAAATACGAGCACCTTCCCTGTTTTTCAACATACTAGACGCTTCATCTAGCATATAAATTTTAAATACATCCCGGTCTGAATGCATAAGAGACTTTGCGAACGCACCCAGCGCAACTAGAATACTACGTGACAACTTATCTGTTACACTTTCATTTTTATGTGGTTCTCCTTTTGGAATTTGCAAATGTTGAATTTGCACCACTTGAAGCGGACGTTCTAAGTTAATAACTCGATAGTTCTGACCTGGTTTTCCAAACAATAAATCACCTAATTGAATACTCTCTAACGTTGCTAATCTGTTTGTTAACGCATTTAATTGTTCTAATTCGCTTGGTAATAGTTTCGTATTGGACTTCATGTTTTCTAGTTCTAGACGAACAAGTGTTAAACAAGCATCTTCTTGCTCTGAGACAATTTCAATTGCTTTATATAAGTAATCGTATCTTGTATCATTTAATCCTACTTCCGATAAAGAGGTTAACACTTCAAGCGCTAGACTCTTCGCATCATCCTTGGTTGCACTAATCCGAAATGGATCCAAACATCCGGCATCTTCTTTATTTTTCCCAAGTGTCCATACTTCCAAGAGTCCTAATCCTGGCTTATTAAAACCTGGTAACAAATCTATCCATTTACCGCGGTCCCCCTTTGGATCTACGATAAATGCTCTTCCCCCGCTGAGGACAATCCAAAAGGCTAATAAGTTCATCAAGAACGATTTTCCTTTGCCTGTTTGCCCTGCAAACATGACAGATAAGCTCTCAAATTCTGTGATAATATATTCTAATGCTTTCGCTGCTAAATCTGGACGAATAAAGACCGGACGCTCTAACTTTTTGGTTTTCCCAATATAGAAGCCTTGATTGTCGCCAATTTGTGTTGTAGCGCCAAACATACCTTGAGCGAGTATACCTGGTTCTACAAATAATTTAAAATCCATATTGTAACGTTTTGATCCAGGTAAGAATTCGTAGAAGTAAGCAAGTTGATCCCCGAACGGATTGACCAGCTCTATTTTCATTTTTTTGTATTCTGTAATGAGCGTTTCAATTCTTTTTTGCAGTGTTTTCGCATCATTCGCATAAACACAAAGTAAAACACTCAATTCGTATCCTGGCGCACCTGTCGATTCAAATCGGTCTTTTACAACTCGAACCCCTTGCCTCTTGCGCTCGATTGTCATATCCATTGCTTTGCGTCCCATAAGAGACTGTTTTTGCTGGTCTTCTAACTCCATTTCACTGTTTGTTAATTTTTTTGTAACCATTCGATTCTCTAAATGATGAGCACGAATACTCATTTCAACAGGAAATTTTAAAGACTGGGATTGTAGCTTATAAATCCATTCTCCGCCTGGAAAAATAGACATTTCCGGCATACTCTTGATGGATAAAAAGGCAACATGTGATTTTTCTATTTCTCCGTTTTCATTTTGCCTTTCTAGTATTAAAGAACGTCCTGGGCTTTCATCAATGACACAGTCCGTAAGTTGAATCATTTCTTGCAAGTGTGGACGACGAATCTTTATAGGTTCCCCATCTTCTTTTTGCATTTCCAATGTCGTGCCAACTTTCCAATTCTTATTTTGTACAGTTTCTGTCATACCGCGTGTAAAGTTATGCTCGAAGAGAAAACGAATCGTGGATGGAGTTACTCGTTTGGTATTTGAAAATGCACTACGTACCTGATGATAGACAATCTCTTCTGTTTCTAAGTATGATTCGATTTCCTCTTCTAAAATATCTGTTACAGCTAATCCCGAAACGTTATTTGCTGTTTGTGTAAACCCCTCTTTCATCTTGCTTAGGAATTTCCACGATTCTACAACTGGATTCATAATTTGTCTTTCTTTTTTCTCTTGGTTCATTTGAACTAACACGTAAAAGCGATACTCCATGCTTTCTTTTGCCATCGATGAGTTGCGAAGATACTTTTTTACTTGTTCAAAGAAGTATCTTCCAGTAGGTGCCAACGGCCCTTTTAGTGTTGTAATATGTTCATCAATAATTTCATCTGAATTCGTTGTGCGAGGGATAACAAGAAAGTGTACGTCGTACTCTTGATGTGTAAATAAAGCAAGCTGATTTTGATAATACATTTTCTTTGTACTTTCATCCTTGTGATCGTACCCAAAACCATCTACCTCATATACGCTTGAATAGCGGTCATCTATACTAATTGCGAGGTTTCTTTCAATATGTTTCAGTGGGTTTCGTTTCATACTTTTCAACAATTTCCAACTCCTCCTTTTGATCTAAAAATGTGAGTGGATATGCATGTGTATCTAGATTTTCATTCTCTATTTTCTGTGCTTTGTTTTTTATATCGCATGGCTGATACTGTATAAACGTAGTTCCTCTTATCACATGTTTTTTTAACTGCGGTATCTTTACCAATCTACTGCTTTTATGCGTTCGTAATTTGAACATTATCCAGGAACGAAAGTAAGCAAATAACGATTTTTCGTCTGTTTTGTATTGGTCAACACCCCAAACTAGAAAAATAGGAAGGACAATGTAGTATACGATATAAAATTGATCAATAAAGTCGCTCAATATCCACTTAAAAGGTGGGAAGACGCGGAGCGCTATAAGCCCCGCCTCTACCACTATAAAATATCCCATCGCGCGCCAAGTAACAGCGCGTGGAAGTGGTTTTCCCATCAATTCGTATTGCTTTCTAAAAAACTTCATATAACTTCCATAACAGTACGCTACAATTGGATTTGTTTTTTGTTCTTGCATCTTTAATCTCCCTTCTCTTACAAGCCAATAAGTTTACCGAGGAATTCACCGAGTGCTTTTAACGCATCTGGTTTATTGACGAAGAAAACCATGGCAGCTCCGCCAACAACTAAAGATGCAAATATTGCCCATGCGCGTTTAACCGCTAGAAAGATACCGCCGAGAATAAACACAATATATAACGCATAGGTCCCTTGTGTTTTCACCTCTTCAAAAAGCTCCGTTAATCCAATCCCCAACATCAAATGATTCATCATGTCTAACATATCAATCATTCTCCCCTCTCATTATTGGTTTTGTAAATTTGTGACAACAAATTGTTTCCCATCTTTTTTGACAGTCAACAAATAGAAAGCTTTCATTTTTGTTTCAGAATGTACATCAATCATCATCACCTCCGTTTGCACTTCATACCAACCTTCTTCTTTTCCTGGATATACCTTAGAGGAATTGACTTTATCTAACTTCATTGCACCTTCTAACCCTTTAATCTGAGAATTATCTAGTACATACGCTAATTCTTTTGGTGTTGCTGTTGTATAGGATTTAAAGAATGTTGGCAAAAACTCATGTATCTCTTCTTTTACTTTGAAATCTTTAATTTCTGCTATTTCTTTCTTTTCTTCTTTCACATCCGCCTTTTGTTCCACTTTCACAATCTGCGGAAGTCCATTTATAACAAATGCTTTCCCATCTGTTTGTATGGGAATGGATATTTGCTGTTGTACATCTTTGACTTCTTCCCCGCTGTTATCTTGTTTCTGACGGTGTAGCTTGTAACCAACCTTAAAGATCACGTTTGCTTCATTTCCCTTTCCTTCCTCAACCTTCAATACGATCGCGTATAAAAAGTTGGCATCCCATTGCAAGCTGTTTGGATCCATTCCTGCTTGTGGATCTAGCGTTTTTAACAGATACGGCTGTAAACGTTCCACCCGCTTCCTCAGCCCTTCTTCTCCTCTTTGCCACGTAAAGTACTCCTTGGCAAACAAACGAGCAAATTCAATCGATTCTGGACGTGTAGCGAGGTTTTGTTTTTGTGTTACTTGTTCAGATTTAGATTTTGCTTCTGCCCTTGTATCTTTTCCTTTTAAAACTGTAGTCAAGGATATAATGAGCATCCAGCTGAACAAGATCCAAAACGCCCATTTCCCAATCAGACGTCCTTTGTATGATGGAACTCGTATAGGCTTTCGTACTTTTCCTTGTGTACCCTCAAACGTTTTTTGAAACAATCGTTTGATCTTTTGCCACATGAACATCCCCCCTTCATCGATCTATCATTTTGTATACACCTACCAACACAAGCCCGAGGATTAAAACACCCTCCCATCCTTGCGTATGATACGTATTTATGAATTGAGTTTTTATTGCTTCCCATACTTCACGGGAACCTGGTACTCTTTCAAATATCCAATCTGAAAAAATAACTAACAGAAAAATACTTCCAGTGAATGATAGGACAACTCGGAACACATTCTTACAACCTCACTTTCTTATCGGAATTTCGAATATTTTGATAAATCACACCGAATGGATCTTGTAATATATCTTCAAACAGTGTGATATACACTTGAATTTCAGGACTACTGATGTCCTTTAGATAGCGTATTAATTCATTTTTTCTCGTTTCACTCCCGGCTACAAAAACCAATCGCCATAACGGAAGGTCATAAGCTATCCCAGTATGCATACGATACTCAACTAACTTTTCTTCTCGCTGCATAAAATCGTTGTACCGAAGAATTTTCTTGTGTAGTGCATCTTTGGAACCGTGTGAGCGTTCCATTTCAATAAATACGCACATGTTTTTGTCAAATTCATTTTTTAATCCAATTACTGCTGTTCCATCTGGGCGAATGATTTGCTTCTTTCCATTTGCGTATTGAAATGTGCCACGCGGCTCATTAATCCAAGCTTTTAACTCAAGCTTCTCTGCTTGCCGCGAGGCAATTGTCATTGCACATTCTACATGCGATAACATCAAACTGTGATATACAAAAGAAGCTGGACGTTGTGACCATTTAGATTTCCAATGTACTTCTCCCCGAAACCCACGTACTATATCTACTCCCTGTGGTGTTAAAGTGTAGATACGCTTAGGCCTTCCTGATTTTCGAGTTTGATATCGGACTGACATACTTGGTAAATATTCGAATTTAAGATAGTTTGCTTTTGTTAATTTCCCTAAGCGGTTCAGAACTGATCTTTTTTGGTATCCCGTATAAATTTTCGAATGAATATACTCGAAATCTACATATATGTGGGTATGCAAGTCATTGAATAGGTTCACATCTTCTTCTGATAATAAAATGTTTCCCATACGTTCTACTCCTTTTCCCAGCTATCAAAACCACTCGCTTCATCTTCAATTTGTGAAGTGTCTTTTTGTTTCATTTCTTTTGATTGTCCAGACTGTTGTTCACTCTCTATGTTATCTTCCTTATTTTTTGCTCCCACTGTAGCTAGCTGCTTCAGTCTTTCTTGTTTGCGGAATGGGAGAATGACTGCATTTTGCATCGTTTTCTCCATCTCTTGTATTGTTGCTACCTGAGTACTCACTTCGTCCACTTGCTGTTTTTCACTTGTTTCTTTTACTAAGTTGACCTTCTCTTCCATTTTATCGAAACCAGATTCAACCTTTGGTTCTTCTTTTTTCAGCACCACTTTTTCAGATGCAAGATACTTTCCTTTCCCATATAAGAAGTCATCGATTTCCTCATCAATTTCTGATCCAGATTTCCCATTACTTTGCTCTAAATCTTGAATTTTCGATTTGGTCCAATCATTTGATATCTGGATTTGTTTTTCACTTTGATAATCAGCTACTGTACCGTCCGGTAAATAACGATTTAAAGGCGGAACCTGGATGGTACACCATACATTTTGTACAACACCCTCGATGCGATCCTGTGTTTGAATAGCCACTACAAGATTAGGAAGGTTTTGCAAATACTCTGTACGAAACTTCTTTTGCATAATTCCTTCTAATGTTTTTGCTGAGTTGAACCCTTGCCTACATACGAAGTAGTTCCCTCCAGCTTCTGTTAACATGTCTGTCAAATCCCGATCTAGCTGCCCTGTAACTTGCTGTGTGATGACCCAAAGCCCTAAACCATGTTTCCGATCTTTCGCGATAATTTTAGGGAGAACTGGTACTTGCACATCATGCGCTTCATCAATTACTGCTAAATGAAGTTTAGAACCATGTGGACGCTGCTGTGCAATACGGTGATATTGACTGCTTATATAACCCACTGTGAGTTGAATATCATCTTTTCCCATTCCCGCTAAATCGTAAAAGATGAGATGCCCTTCATCCATCCATTTTCTAATATCTAATGAAAAACCAGTTTGCCCATACATACGCTTTAAGTACAATGTATTTCGGAATATATCTAAACGATTTAATATCGCTTGTGTGCTGTCTTCTAAAGCATTTCCGGCTTCATATTTCCAAAAATGAGAGTAATATTTTTGCTCTGGTCCTTGTAAATTTTGAATTACGTTTGCTCGAAATAGTTCATCACTGATAAATAACGGGATACTTAAAATCGTATGTTCTTGACTTCCATCACAAAGCAAAGTGCCAATAATTGCTCGTAATAAGCGTTCTGTTTGTTGTGCTTGCCCTTGAATCATTAATTTGATCATTTCCATAATGGATTCAACAACTGTTTGGATATCTTCTCCTGGAAAGCGATGAAACAAATTCAATGCTGGTGGATAATCCGTATTTCGAAAGCGAATGAAATGAACTTTGCTCCAATCAACGTGTTTCCCATCCTTTTCAGCCTTCAGTAGACGATTTAACGCAACATAAGCCAAATCTTCTGTTGGATCAAAAAGAGACTGTCCTCCGGCTTCTTCTGGATTCTCTAACCATTTATCAATCACACTCTGCATCAACATCATGGCGATGGTACTTTTACCTGAACCAACTTTCCCTGTAATGTAGCCATGATTTTTAAAAAACTCTTCACGAATCTGTACCAATCTATCTTTGATATAAGGATGCATAACATGGCCAATGGTAATCCCTTGCGCCAACATATCATCTGGTATCATCGCTTCTCCTTTATCAAGATATAAAATCTTTTGTTCCGTCTTACTGTTTTTATCTCCAGTTACATTTGGAAGATGAAACAAGTTTAAAAGCTCCGATCCCGTCCATACCATTTTTCCGTATACTGGATGTGGTACAGCCGGCATACAATGTCTCAAACGTCTATATCGAAGCTCATTCACATCTGCCATGATACTAGCTACCATATGGCCGATATTTTTAATAACGGGTACACCAGGATAATGATTACTTGCAATGGAAACAGATACTTGAAAAGCCACTTCATTGTTAGAAAAACGCTTGTTTAATGCCCTTATTTCTTCTTTTTCAAAAGCATCTAAACCATGTCTTTTTTTCTTTTTAATTGCTTTCTCTGCTTTCCGAATACCCTTTGTCAGTCGATACCCATTGTCGGGTGACAAAGCAACATCAATCCATGTCTTTTCTTCCAATGCACTCCCTAACATCGGTAATACATCCCGCGTATAACGTGCTAAAGATAAAGTTGCTTCTAATCGTTTTCTTTTTAAAACCATTCGTCCTCCAACTGCCTTTTTTGTTGGGAAGGGCATTTCATTTGTTGGAATGGTATAAATTTCACTGTGTATATAGATACTTTTCATTGCTTGTAGGATTCGTTTTAGCCCATCTTCTGGTCCACCTATATAGTAGCGAACACGTTCTGTTCTTCCTTCTGGCCGATACATAATCATTCGATACCAATCGCGACCTTTTAAAAGACGTTCTAAAGGTTTTCGTCCTGATCCATGTACGTGGCGAATCATTTGTCCTAGCTTTTCCGCCGTTACTTCATCGTCAATATGCGGAATCAATAGTACATACCGATATCGTTTTTTCTCAAAATACAAGTATAAGTAGTGTAAAAAAATGCGAATCAAGGCATATAGCATGATGGCTAACACAATGATTCGAGAAATGCGAGTTGTCACATCAACCATTGTTGGAACATGCTTCATAATTTCCGCTAGTATTTTTTCCTTAGAGAACCAGATGAAACCTGCAGCTCCTACAACTAAGAGTGGTTTCCAATTCTTTTCAATAAAGTTTTCAAATTCCTTATCAAACTTGCTACGTGCCACACGTTCACTCCCTTCCTATCGTGTCACCAATTGGATTAAGCTAGTTCTAGCACTTTTTCTTCATGTTTTTTTGTGTGTTGTTCTGCTAAGTGGATTATCGTGTGAGGCTGCATAATTGCTTGTTGAGGTTGCTTGATATTTTCTAACAGCATTTTGTATCCAAAGAGTTCTTGTTTGATTTGTTCGATGTCTACTTCTCCATTAACTGTGACTCGTTCTTTCCAAAAAGATTCCCAACAATCATGACGGCTGGTATACATCCCTTTCCCTCCCTTTTTATTAAGAAATCTTATACGCCTTGCAAACCCATGGATCATCGTCTTCTTCTACATCATTGGCTAGGAATATTTCTACTTGTACTTCCAATCCATTTTCCATAACAACAATGCATTCGTAGCAGTCATCTAAGGATTGTTCCTTTTCATCCCTTATATCTTCTACACCTCCCCATTCATCAGGAAAGCTATCAAAGAAGTATTCAATGGCTCCGTCTAATTGTAAGTAGTCGCCAAACGATTTTTCATAAATCGGATGTTGCTCCATCTATCTCACCTACTTTGTTTGAATTCATTGTTATACAGTTAAACTACACTTCCATCTATCAACAAAATGTCATCTTCCCTATCGTAAAATCGCTTATATATCTCAGAGTCTTTTCATCCACACCAGTTCTTGTCATTTCCTTAAAATACTTAGCCCATGCTTGTTCGTGTGTTAATTGTGTAGGAAGACCCTCATTTTTAATTTCTTTAACGAAATTATCCGAAAGAATTCTCCTTCCTCAAGCGTGTGAAGGGCGGTAGCCCAACGGTAGGTGGGAGATGAATTTCGGTTTGGCGTTAGCCAAAAACTTTTGATAAACTAGACATATGAAGTTCTTTGATAACTTGATATATATATCCTACTTAC
>NZ_JBALLY010000197.1:0-4027 GCF_036963045.1 Bacillus sp. JJ864
AAAAAATAAAAAGTAATAAAAATATAAAATCATTTTATAAAAATATTAAAAAAAACGAAAAATAATAATATAATGATTATAGGATTTTATATTTTTATAAATAAAGGAGTAACAAATTATTATGAAACCTTTTCTATCAGCATGTTTAATTGTAAAAAATGAAGAAGATATGTTACAAAGATGTTTAGAATCCCTGCAAGATGGAGTAGATGAGATTATCGTTGTTGATACAGGATCTACAGATAACACAAAGAAAATTGCAAAAGAGTTTACAGATAAAGTATATGATTTTGAATGGACAAATGATTTTGCTGAAGCACGCAACTTTGCTGGTTCTAAGGCAAGTGGTGAATGGATTTTTGCAGTTGATGCAGATGAATGTGTAGAGAAAGGAAATATAGAAGTAGCTATAAAAGAAATGAAGTCAAATGGGGAGGAATATAACACTTATAGTGTAGAGATTATTAGTTTTTTAGGTGAAGAAGGGCAAAATACAACAGCACATAAAATGAATCGAATATACAAAAATGATGGGACAATTCGTTTTAATGGCGCAATTCATGAACAATTAGTAGCTGTGTCTGGGACACAAAAATTCAGATTATCATCGCTTACATTGTACCATTATGGTTATTTAGCACATGTAATTGAAAAACAAGATAAAAAGAATCGTAATTTAAAAATAATAAAACAAGATTTAAAATTAGGAGAGAATAAAGGATTTTCATATTTTAACTATGGACAAGAATTACGTAGATTAAAAAAGACAAAAGAGGCACTAGATACTTTTGTAAAAGCATATCAACATAAAGAAAGTATAGATGAAGAATGGGTACGGATATGTCTATTTTTTATTATAGAAAGTTTAATGGAATTAAAGCGATATGAAGATGCATTGAAGATTGTTGAGGATGCTGAAATAATGTGGCCATCAGCTCCAGATTTTATCTTTTCAAAAGGAGATATTTATCTTTTACAAAAGCGTTTCGATGATGCGAAACAAGTTTATCAAGCTATTTTAGCAAATCAGGTAACATATAGTGACGTAGTTTATCATTTTGATTGTAAATCCTTCTTACCTCAGGAACGACTGGGGGGAATTTGTGAAATTGAAAAAAATGATGAAGAAGCATTGAAACATTATATTAAAGTCTTAAATGAGAATGAGTCATCGCTTCCTATTATTAGTAGTATAGCGCGAATTTTAAGTAAATATCATACGGCAAAAGAAGTTTATGGGTTTTTATTAAACCAAAATATTGTTAAAACAGATACAATGCGTTTAAATGTCATCAAATATCTTCTAAGTGAAGGATATGCTGATTTGGCTGTAGAATTAACAAATGATTTAGAAGCGGGAAATAAAAAACTAATAAAAGTAATTAATTTAAAAGGAAGTATGATTGCTAGTTCATCTAATGAAGATGAGACATTAATTTTTGAGAAGCATGATGTATTATTAGGGATTCAAGAAGGAATATTTGATCTCGCTGATTTATGTGTTTTATATCACATTACAAAAGATGAATTTATAGCAGAAAAGATTAAAAGTTCAAAATTCAAGCATATATTTACATGTTTATTCGAAGAATTAAAACGTTCTAAAAAGATGAAGCAAGAGGAATATTTAGCAATTTTGAGAAGAGCACTTCGTTATAAGCAAGTAGATTTTGTTGAAAGCCTTATTGCATTAAAGAAAAGCGTTCATAAAGATATTGATGCAAAAATTGCAGATTTATTTTATGAGAATGGTTATGAGGATATTGCAATAGATTTTTATGAACGGTTAGATCGAAATCAAATCACGAAACAAGGTTATGTGAATATGATTGAATGGTTTATTTCTCAACATGTATTTGAAGAAGCTTATCTATTGGCAACAGAAGCAATAGATAAGTTTAAAAAAGATTTTCGGTTTTATAAGTATGCTATTGAAACAACACAAAGTAATCGAGGAACAATTGTGACGAAAGCACTTCGTGAATTTCCGGATAGTAACTGGTTAAAACTTAAATAGGTGAATCATTTTTTAACAACAATAAACTTTGTTCATTGAAAACAGAGTTTATTGTTGTTATTAAGAGAATATAATGCAATAGTTCGATATTATACTAAAGTAAGAGAGGAAGGCGTCCAAAAACTAACTTGAGTATTTGTTTGAACAAAAATATGCAGATGTGTAATATTCCGATCTACATGTGATTCTGCTGTAAAATTAATCATATTATCAATATCACCTTTAATAAATGTGTAATTTGAGATGGTCTTAATATTATTGAAATTCTCTAAATTACCCGCATAGGTAGGGGTATCTAAATTGGACAATCTGATAAGTTGCACCTGTTTTTCGTAAAGCAACTTGCTGGAGGAGGGGAGTTAAGTCCTGACTGTAAAAATATTGTCTTCTAAAATAAGTGCAACATTGTCATTACCAATGAAATCTTCTCCGATTAGAAATGCTTGTGCTAATCCTTCGGGAGACTACTGCACGGCATATGATAAATGAATTCCTAAATTTTCCCCATCACCGAAAATTTTTTCGAATCGCTGAATATCTTATGGTGTCGAAATAATTAAAATATCTGTAATAATTAAGACGGATAAAGGATAATAAATCATCGGTTTGTCGTATATAAGTAATAATTGTTTTGAAATCACTTTTGTTAGTGGATAAAGTCTTGTACCGCTATCACCTGCAAGAATAATACCTTTCATGTTGTACTCGCTCCTAAATATCTTCATTTTGAGTTGTATTTGTACATAATAATAGCTTGTGTTATTATAATATTTTTAAATCTAAACATATCAGTGGTTTTGTTAATATTTTATATTTATAGAAGGAATGATATTGAAAATTAAATAAGAGAAAAGAGGAAAGAAGAGTGGTTATAGTAATAAATATGACAAATACAGAATATAAAAAACACATCCCATAAAGAGATGTGTTTTTTTATATTACACAAATGAATTATTGTAATAATTTGCTGATCATTTGTGGAGTTTGGTTTGCTTGAGAAAGCATGCTGATACCAGCTTCGTTTAAGATTTTGAATTTTGTCATTTCAGACATTTCTTTTGCCATATCAGCGTCTTCGATTTGAGAAGCAGAAGCTGCCATGTTGATAGCTTGGTTGTTTAAGTTTTCTACGTTGAATCCTAAACGGTTTTGTGTAGCACCAAGGTCAGCGCGTTTTCCAGCAACAAATGCAAGAGCGTCATCAATGCTCTTAACAGATGCTAAAGCGTCAGCTTCAGTATCGATTTTAGATGCATTAACAGTGATTGAAGTTGTATCGATTTTAGATAAAACTACTTTAATTTGTTGACCAGCAGTAGAACCGTCAAGTGTTTCGATGTTAACAGTTTGGTCAGCATCTAATAAATGTTTGTCGTTAAACTCTGTATTAGCAGAAATGTAATCGATTTGGTCTTTTAAAGCTGTGAATTCTTTGTTTAAATCTGTTTGGTTACCAGTGTTGTTCGTACCGTTTGCAGATTGAACAGCAAGGTCACGCATACGAGTTAAAATGTTAGATACAGAACTTAAAGCAGATTCTGCAGTACGGATCATAGAAATACCGTCTTGTGTATTTTGAGTAGCTTTTCCTAAACCACTCTCACGAGCACGCATACGAGTAGCGATTGCTAAACCAGCTGCGTCGTCAGCTGCAGTGTTGATGCGTTTACCGCTTGATAAACGGTTCATAGAAGTGTTCATTTTGTCTTGGCTTTGGCGCATGTACTCTTGAGTACGCATGCTGTTGATGTTAGTGTTAATTCTCATAATTAAAACCCCCAAATTTTTTTGTTTTTGTTAATTGATCTTTCCTTGAATCTTTTTATTAAGATATTCGGATCAATCAACCACAACCTTATTGTAATCTGTATTTCATAATATGTCAACACTTTATCGGAATAAATGAATATAAAAATACTAAATATAAAAATTATAGTGATAGAAATTGGTTTAACCCTTATGTATCAAGGGTTTTGAGAACATAGAGAATAAATAACTTCACATATTTTT
>NZ_JBALLY010000198.1:0-2917 GCF_036963045.1 Bacillus sp. JJ864
GTGATGAAGGAATATAGTGGTATGAAAAATACACCATACGATGATATATTACGTGATATTAGACGTTTAACACAATAAGAAAAGGATGCGAATGAGCATCCTTTTCTTATTCAATCGATAAAATATCGTGTTGCTGCGGTAGTTTAGGTGCACGAATTTCTAATATGCCATTTTGATACGAAGCCTTTGCTTGTTTTTTGTTAATTGAATAAGGTAATTTGATAACGCGAGAAGCTTCCGACATTGTGCGTTCGCGCCGATAATAATTAGGCGATTCATTTGCTTCTTCGCCTAAAATATCTTCTTTTACGGCAATTTTTAAGTATTCACCTTGTATTTCAACTTGAAGTTGTTCTTTTTGGATACCAGGAAGTTCAGCTTTTATAACTAGGTCCTCTTCTGCTTCAAATAAATCAACGGGAAATGTTACTAGACGGTTTCCTTTTTGGAAAAAGTGGTTCATATCTGCAATAACGTCACGAAGCGGAGTTTGTTCGAAAAAATCATCAATTTGTTTTAAGTAACTTCGAAATTGTGGACGTGAAGGTTTTCTTTCATCACTCATAATTTCTCCTCCTAAAGATAAATCTGAAATATCATATGACAAAAACGCCTAAATGTGAAAATGGTTTTTTCGGGAAAGGAAAAAATTGAAAATTGATGAAGGATAAGAATAGAATTGTTTGTATATATAAATACAAATTGAAAAAAATGACAAAAAACATCTTTTCTTTTTAGGTGAACGGGAGCAACTGGCCATATATAGAAGCGGTCAAAGTCTTTTTTCAAAATGAAAGGGGAAAACGAGTAAATTATTTTTTTATTTTGCATAGCAGTGATGAAAATGGTGAAAAAACAAAGTGGATATATGTACTTTTTGTCGCCATATTGCTATGATTATGCTAGTATAAATAGGGTTGATATAGTAGTATAGAAAAAGAATGAAAACCGAAAGAGGGTAAGAAAGTATGTGTGGTTTTGTAGGATGTTTATGTGAAAACCCTAGAGGGTTTTCGGCAGAAGAAAAACATCAATTTGAAAATATGAATACGATTATCTTTCACCGTGGTCCAGACGATGAAGGGTACTTTCGTGATGAACATGTACAATTTGGCTTCCGCCGTTTAAGTATTATTGACTTAGAAGCAGGACATCAGCCGTTAACGTATGAAAATGATCGTTATGTAATTATTTTTAATGGTGAAATTTATAACTATGTAGAACTTCGCGAAATGCTTCTTGAAAAAGGGGCAACATTTGCGACACAATCTGATACAGAAGTAATCATTGCATTATATGCTCATATGAAAGAAAAATGTGTAGATTACCTTCGTGGTATGTTTGCATTTATGATTTGGGATCGCGAAGAGAAAAAGCTTTTCGGTGCACGTGATCATTTCGGTATTAAACCACTTTACGTTGCGCAGCACGAAGATACAACATTTTTTGCATCTGAAAAGAAAAGTATCTTACATGTGATGGAAGATAAAGGGGTAAATCCGGCTTCTCTACAACACTATTTTACGTATCAATATGCTCCAGAGCCTGAAACGTTAACAGTTGATATTAACAAAATTGAGCCAGGTCATTACTTCGTAAAAGAACTTGGAAAAGAGATGAAAATCCGTCGTTATTGGCAACCATATTTCAATGCATCTGATGCGACGAAAGAAGAGCATATTCAAGCAATTCGTGACGTATTATACGATTCCGTAAAAATGCATATGCGCAGTGATGTACCAGTAGGATCATTCTTATCTGGTGGTATCGATTCAACGATTATCGCATCTATCGCCAAAGAAATGAATCCAAACCTTTTAACTTTCTCTGTTGGTTTTGAACGTCGTGGCTTTAGTGAGGTTGACGTAGCGAAAGAAACAGCAGAAAAATTAGGTGTGAAAAACTATAGCGTATTCGTAACACCACAAGAATTTATGGACGAATTCCCAAAAATTATGTGGCACATGGATGATCCGTTAGCGGATCCAGCAGCTGTACCATTGTACTTCGTTGCAAAAGAAGCGCGTAAACATGTAACAGTTGTTCTTTCTGGGGAAGGTTCAGATGAATTATTTGGCGGATATAACATTTATCGTGAGCCAAACTCTTTAAAAATGTTCTCTTACATCCCTAGTCCAGGAAAACGTGTATTAAAAGCGTTAAGTGGTGCGTTAAAAGAAGGATTCAAAGGAAAAAGCTTCTTAGAACGTGGATGCACGCCGATTGAAGAGCGTTACTATGGAAATGCGAAAATCTTCCGTGAAGAAGAAAAAGCAGCGCTTATGAAGCATTATAATGAAAATGTAAATTACATGGATATCACGAAACCATTGTATGATGATATCAAAAACTATGACGATGTAAGTAAAATGCAATACATTGATATGTTCACATGGCTACGCGGTGACATTTTATTAAAAGCTGATAAAATGACAATGGCACATTCGTTAGAACTTCGTGTACCATTTTTAGATAAAGAAGTATTTGATGTTGCATCTAAAATTCCAACAGAATTAAAGATTGCAAATGGTACAACAAAAGCGATTTTACGTGAAGCAGTACGCGGTATTGTACCGGATCACGTATTAGATCGTAAGAAGTTAGGCTTCCCAGTACCTATCCGTCACTGGTTAAAAGATGAAATGCATGATTGGGCTGTAAATATCATTAAAGAAAGCAAAACAGAGCATTTAATCGATAAGCAGTACGTATTAGACTTATTAGAAGCACATTGTGCAGATAAAGGCGATTACAGCCGTAAAATTTGGACAGTCCTTGCATTTATGGTATGGCACCAAATTTTTGTTGAACATAAATATGATACAAATGCGTTTCACGAAGAAACAAAGCGCGCTTATAGCTTAGTATAAAGTGAAACTTTAATCAGTGGGGGCCTTATCCCCCCACTGATTATTAG
>NZ_JBALLY010000198.1:2939-12987 GCF_036963045.1 Bacillus sp. JJ864
GGCAGTTTATCTCCCACCTTACTTCTTTGCTTCCGCTGAATTTTGAGGTGGGAGTATTACTGCCCGTTAATAGCGGGATAAAGAGAAAACCTTAAGATAGTATGACTATCTTAAGGTTTTTTTCATAAATACTTGTCCTGCCCGATACAATAATAATAAGGAGTGACATACATATGTTAACGTTTGAAAAAGTAACAGACGAAACAAAGTTAGTAGTAGAAGAAATGTTTTCTTCTTATGATTTACCAGTTAGAGATGTAGCGTATTGTATAAAAGCAGATGATACATATATTGGTATCATTGACTACACTGTGCAACACGAGAAAGTACTATTATCGTATCTTCTTATTCATCATGATTATGAAGGATACGGGTATGGAACAAATGCTTATTATACGTTTGAAGAAATAGTAAAAAGTGAACACATGATGGAGATTCAATTAATATGTATGGATAAAAACGAAAGAATAGAATCGTTTTTTGGACAACTCGGTTTTCAAAAAAATAATGATGTTTATATAAAGAAATTGTAGTAGGGGAGACGGAGCAATGGAAATTCGCAATGCAGATAGAGAAGATGTAAGAAGTATTGTACACATATATAATGATGCAGTTATACATACAACCGCTACATTTGATTTACAGGAAAAGACATTAGCGGAAATGAATGTGTGGCTTGATGCGCATAATGAAATGTATCCAGTCGTTGTTGCAGAAGAAGAGGGTAGCATACTTGGGTATTGTTCTTTATCACCATTTCGCGAGAAAGAAGCATATAAGCAAACGGTAGAAATTTCAGTATATGTGGATCAACATGCACGTGGGAAAGGGATAGCAAAGAAATTGATAGGACGCATACTTCAATTGGCAGAAGAGGCAGAGCACCACGCTATTATTGCTGGGATTACAAAGGGAAATGATATAAGTGTGAAACTACATGAACAGATGGGATTTACATATGTAGGATGCTTTCAAGAAGTTGGCTATAAGTTTAATGAATGGCAAGACGTGTTGTTTTATCAATATATCCTAAAATAAGGTGGTAGGTGTATGGGGATGACACTAGCGCTTATTGTAGTTCTTAGTTGTTTTTTGTTTGCAGAGATCTTTCAATTTCTTATAAGAAAAATATTAAGCAACAGACGTACACCATATGAATTGCAGTATTTTCCACTATTTTTAATATTGTTTCTAATGCTATATATTTTGCAAAAAGTGACTCTTTTTCCACCAACCATTGAAATTTTCTTGAAATTTGGTTTGCTATATAGCTGCATCGGAATGGTAATCTTATGTGGTCTTTTTTGTATGAGGTATGTCCACTATCAAAGTTATATTTTGATTTTAAATTGGTTGAATCGAGATGACGGAAACCGTCTTTCATAAGATGGTTTTTGTTTATCATTGTAATTCTATGAATAAAATAGGGTGAGCGCTACAGCGGATTTATTCCCCTCGTATATAAAAACACCTAGGGTTTCTTGTAATTTACAAGAAATCCTAGGTGTTTTTGAGTAGAAAGTTTTTGACTTGAGACTTTTTATTATGGCATTTTCTTCATATAATACCGTCTTCTTTTATTTGTTCGCAATAAAAGATGTTGTTTTTTGTGAACTTTTTTCTTCCACCGCTGGCTATAAAAATGAATTGAACGAACTATTAGGGGAGAAAATGCTCCACTGAAATTATTATACCCTTCCAATAACCCCAAGTTATTTCCTCCTTTTAGGAGATGAAAAACAATGAGCATCAATAGTTTGCGTCTAATATTTTATGCTTTTATATCCAATATGAGCAAGTCTTTTTGAAAAATTTAATTACTAATAACATTGGTTATTAGTATGTGGGAATAATTTAATTCATTGTAATTTTATCTTGTACAAATTTATATATGATTTGAAATTGTTCGTCTGGAATATGGGTAACACACTCTTCTTTTACTGAAGGAGAAAGAGGTTCTTCAAGATAAATTACATTTGTTTTTATCCCTAAAATATGACCAGTACGAGCGGTGCAACTTGTAAAATCACGGTAGTGTATGGTATGGCATTTCACGCTTAAACCTTGTTGTTCCCCCATAATAATTTGTCTATCCGTAAAGAATAAAAAGCCAATTGCTGTATGACGAAATGCGCCTGTCGATAAATAATAGAAGCATTCGTTAGGTGCCAATTCTCTCTTTAATGTTGTAATCGCATGTATATAGAATTGCTGCATATTTGCTGGAAGCTTAGACGCTTCTGATTCTAATTGTCCATAAGTGAAACAGTCATAGTTTGTTTGAATAAATAGATTTTGGATATGCACATGTGTTCTCCTTTTGAATATTTTAACATAACGATATTATTATAAAACAAAATTCACTGTAGATAAATTAGAAAATCCGGTAATTTTGAATTTGTATGATGTTTTTTATATTTTATATAAACACAAATTGAAAAAACGCCTTTCTTTTTATGTAGATGAGAACGTTTGGCCATGCATAACAGTATCTTATATGTAAAAAAAGCAGATTCGCTAGTAAATGGAGAAAATGTTTTTCGTTTCTAAAAAGTTAGAATGTTGTTTCTTTTTAAACAAATTAGGTTGTACAATGGAAATATATATGAAGAGGAGGCGAGTAACAATGCACAGTGCTTATAAAGATTGGATTTTATTTAATGGAAGTATTATAAATACGAGAGAGAAAGAACCAATGATTTCATTAGATGAGCGAGGATTACAGTTTGGAGATGGAGTATATGAAGTATTTCGTTTATATGATGGGAAGCCTCATGTATTAGATCTCCATTTAGATCGTTTTTTCCAATCTATGAAAGCAATTGAATTAGAACCGCCCTTTACAAAAGAAGAACTTATTTCTCAGTTGCAGCAATTGATTGAGAAAAATCAATTTGAAGAGGATGGAAATGTATATATTCAAATTTCAAGAGGTGTTCAATCTAGAAACCACTTGTTTGAATCCAATCTTCAACCTACATACTATGCAAATATCGTACCATTTCCAAGGCCCGATACTTTAATAGAAAACGGAATTAAAGCAACAGTTGCCGATGATATACGCTGGCATTTTTGTCATATAAAATCTCTTAATTTACTTCCGAATATCATGATTAAAAATAAAATTGCGAAAGAAGGTTATTACGAAGCGATTTTAGTTCGTAATGGCATTGTAACGGAAGGGTGTCATTCTAATTTCTTTATTGTCAAAAATGGAGCTTTGATTACACATCCTGCGAACCAATTTATTTTGTATGGAATTACACGTCATCATGTCATTTCTTTAGCAAAGCAATTGCATATCCCTGTAGAAGAACGTCAATTTTCTCTTCATGAGGTATATGAAGCAGATGAATGCTTCTTTACAGCAACACCAATTGAAATTGTACCAGTGACACAAATTGGGGAGGATTGGTATCAAACAGGAGAACAACGAGTTATAAGAAAATTGCAAGCGGCGTATAAGGCGAGTGTGTATAATGTTAATGTAAAATAGAACTAATGTTTATTAGATGCTACAAACGAGTAAATATGAAAAAGGCTGGAACATCTCCGGCTTTTTTCATTATTATGATATAATCAGTCAGGTAGAGATTTTGAAAACGTTATAAAAGGGGATTTTGAATCGTATGGATTATCAAGCATTTAAAGATATTATTCACGGCCGTCGCAGTGTTCGGAAATTTACTGACCAAGATGTTTCTGTGGAAGATATTGAAGAAATTATTGATTGTGCGAGATATGCACCAAGTGATACAAATTCACAAACATGGGAATTTGTCGTGATTATGAACCGTGATAAAATTAAAGATATAGAAGAAATGACATGGAATGCGCTACATACGCGAGCTGAAGAAGCTACGCAAAAAGGAGAGGAAAAAGCAGGGAGATTATTGACTCGCTCTTTCGGACCATATGCAACAGCATTTTCAGATGCACCAGTTTTAATCATTTGCTTAGCAACGCCATATCAATCGAAATTTCGGGAAAAGATTTTTGATCCGATTGAGTTTGTTCCAGAGTCTGTTTGGGAAGAAGAAGGTATTAAAAGTAGTTGCTTAGCCTCGCAAAACTTAATGCTTGCAGCCCATGCCAGGGGCCTAGGTACATGCCCGATGACAGGACCAGTTTTATTAGCGCAAAACGAGCTAAGAGACTACTTACAAATTGGATTGGATAAACAAATCAATATGGTTATTTCATTAGGGCATCCGAAAGAGCAACCGAAGAAACTAGCTCGAAAAGCAGTAGCGGAAATTACAAAGTTTATTCAATAAAGTGAACTCTCCATGAGTAAGGAGAGGATGGTTGAAATAATCTTAGTTATAAGGACTAAGATTATTTTTTATGGAAATGAATAGTAAAAATAAATTTACTAAAAATTTCTTGAAGAAATAATGGTGATAAACAGGGAATAAGTGTGGTACAGTTAATGGTGTAATGAGAGAATTTGTTTTTGAAAGTAAAATGTGTATATATTTAAGAATTATTCTTGTATAATAAATTATACATTGAGATACAGGGGGAATGGATTTTGAAAAAATTCATAATCACTGGATTATCTGTTATGTTGTTAGTAGGTTGTGGAGTAACAGAAGAAAAGAACGTTAAGGAAGAAAAACAACAGGAACGAGCTGTTAATGGACAGCAAGAAATAAAATATTCATTCCCAGAAGGGGTAACTTCAGTTGGTGAAGGAAAAGTCAAAGTTGTTACACCAGATGGTACATCGGAAAATGGGAATGTACCTGTCGTATTTATAAAAAAAGATACGCTTATTCAACAAGTAGAAATTGAAGTTGCAAATTTCCAAGAGGATAAAGAAATATTTGTATACATCGATAAACAATTTGAAGACAAGCATCAAGTAAATAAATTAGCGCAAACGACAATCGCGTTAAAAGAAGAGACACTACAACCAGGTATCCATACCGTAACAGCAATTCAGTATGAAAATAATGATCCAAACGGAAAAGTAATCAACTTTGTCCAGGCGCAGCTTGAAAATAAACCAGCACAGTAAGAGGAAATCTGCTTTATAAGCAGGTTTCTTTTTCTTTTATAGGGATTTTCATTATACATGTCGAATATGTAAGAAAACGTCGTTATAACACGTTTTCTATTGTTTACTGTGAAACGAAAGGAAGAGAAAAGATGAAACGAGCACTTATAAATATTGATTATACATATGATTTCGTCGCAGAAGATGGGGCTTTGACATGCGGTAAACCTGGGCAAGTTATAGAAAAGAACATTGTAGAAATAACGAAGCAGTGTATTGAAAATGGAGATTATGTTGTATTTGCTGTTGATAAACATGTAGAAAATGACTTTTATCATCCAGAGAGACAATTATATCCACCTCATAATATAGCGGGAACAAAGGGAAGAGAGTTATACGGTGAATTACAAACTATATACAATGTACACAAAGATGATGAAAATGTTTATTATATGGATAAAACAAGGTACAGCGCCTTTGCTGGAACAGATTTAGAAATTAAACTTCGAGAAAGAGGAATACAAGAAGTGCATCTTGTTGGAGTTTGTACGGACATTTGTGTGTTACATACGGCAATCGATGCTTATAATAAAGGATTTCGCATTGTAGTATACGAAAAAGCAGTTGCATCATTTAATGAACAAGGGCATGAGTTTGCACTGCAGCATGTAAAGTCTTGTCTACAAGCTGCAGTAAAGTAAGAAGAAAAAAACGCCAGAAATTCTGGTGGTTTCGCTATTTTCTTGCAACTATAGAAATTGATCCCCTATATTCATGAAATGTTACATTGTTATATCCAGTTGCTTTTAGTAATTTTTCTAAATCCGTTTTTGTTTTGAATTTTGTCATATGATAATGTATTTTATAGAGCTCTGCAACAATGAGAAAGGAGCCATTTGGTTTTAATACTCTAAATACTTCTTTTACATCATTCTCTAAATTTGGCCAAAAATAATGTGTTTGAAAAGCAGTAATCATATCAAAAAAGTGATTTGAAAAAGGCATATCCGATACGCTGGCTCGTTTTATAAGTGCTTTTCCTGAATCCACATCTTTTTTATTCATTTTGATAGAGTTTTCTACTGCTTGATCGGAATAATCAATACCATATATTTTTCCGTTTGAATTCATTTTCGAGAGAGTATGTATTGTTTTTCCACCGCCGCAACCTATATCAAGCATTATTGCGTGCTTACTAATATTAACTTTGCTTAAAGCCCATTTCGTCATACTAGTATGAGCTACATTCATGATACATAACATTGATGAGCCAACAAAACCTTGTGGATTTTTAGCTTGTTCAATCAATTTGTTCAATATACTCAATTTTTTATCACCTTTCTTTTTTATTTTTATGTAAAAATTTTTTTCTTATAGAACTTCTCACTGTATATTTTCTTTATACCTTTTTCAAATTCCTTTCTTATGGAAAAGGGGGAGAATACGATTTAAAAGAAAAGGTTATATGAGTTTTGTTATATTTGTAGTTTTTAGAAATTTCATAATGTTATAATGGGAAATGGTGATAAACATGAATGAAAATGAAAGACAAATGCATCGATTGCAAGCGTTAAAAGAAATTGCGGAGTTATTAAATGAAGCAACGGATTTGCAGCAAATGTTAGAAAAAGTCCTTCATACGCTATTGCAAGTCATGCATTTACAAACAGGATGGATTTTTTTTATTGATGAAAAAGGAACACATCAAATGCTTGTTGATACAAATTTACCACCAGCTCTTACATGGGAAGAAAAGAAACCAATGTGCGAAGGCGATTGTTGGTGTATTAATCGATTTGTTGCAGGACGTTTGCAAAAAGCAACAAATATTATTGAATGCAAGCGAATAGAAGATGCCATTGAATATGAATGGGGAGAAACAGAGAGTATTACGCATCATGCGACGATCCCACTTCAGGCAGGAGAAGAAAAGTTTGGATTATTAAATGTTGCTTCTCCTCATAAAACGCACTTTACAGAAGAAGAATTAGCTTTATTAGAAGCGATTACTTTTCAAATTGGGACAACGATTCAACGGATTAGGTTAGTTGAGAAGGAACGGAAATATGTAGTCGTTGCCGAAAGAAATCGACTAGCACGTGATTTACATGATTCTGTTAAGCAACTTCTCTTTTCAATAATGTTAACAGCTAGAGGAACAATGGATATGACGAAAAATCCAGAATTAAAGGAGATGTTAACGTATATAGGAGAGCTATCACAAGAGGCGTTGCAAGAGATGACATTGTTAATTTGGCAGTTACGGCCGGAAGGTTTAGAAAAAGGGCTTGCTGAAGCGATTCGAAATTATGGGGAGCTCCTTGGTATTCATGTAATTATGCGAATTGATGGGGTAATTTCGATAGATGATGAAATAGAAGAAATGCTTTGGCGTGTTAGTCAAGAAGCACTTCATAATTGTAAAAAACATGCTTCGTGCGAAAACGTATTTGTACATTTAAAAATAGAAAAAAATATGTTGAAGTTTCAAATTGAGGATAACGGAGTAGGATTTATAAAAGAAGAAGTACGAGATTCTGCACTTGGTTTAAAAAATATGAAGGAACGTATTGAGTTGTTGAAAGGAAAGTTTCATATTCAAACGAAACTAGGTGAAGGAACGAAGATTGAGATTCTGTTACCAGTCTAAAGGGGAGACATGTATTGGAAATTAAATTACTGCTTGTAGAAGATCATCATATTGTCCGAAGAGGACTTGTTTTCTTTTTAAAAACAAAAGAAGAATTTGATATTATTGGCGAGGTGGGAGATGGAGAAGAAGCGTTTCAATTTATTAAAATAGAACGACCTGATGTTGTATTAATGGATGTATCGATGCCGAAAATGGACGGAATCGAAGCAACGAAGCGTATAAAACAATATGATTCATCTATTAAGGTACTTATGTTGAGCAGTTTTTCAGAACAAGATTATGTTCTTCCAGCACTCGAAGCAGGTGCAGATGGATATCAATTAAAAGAAGTACAGCCGGATCAACTTGTAGCTTCCATTATTGCAGTTTATCAAGGAACTGCGAATTTCCATCCGAAAGTAACGCCTGCTTTATTAGGACGCCAAGTAACTGCTGAGATA
Organism: Bacillus sp. JJ864; assembly: GCF_036963045.1. NCBI lineage: Bacteria > Bacillati > Bacillota > Bacilli > Caryophanales > Bacillaceae > Bacillus > Bacillus sp. JJ864. The sequence goes on from NZ_JBALLY010000198.1 coordinate 11,035, forward strand.
AAGCAAGATCATTTATCTATGTTAACGAAGCGTGAAAAAGAAGTGTTACGAGAAATTGCCAAAGGAAGAAGTAATAAAGAAATTGCAGTAGAGCTACATATTACAGAACAAACTGTGAAAACACATGTTTCAAATGTCCTTGCTAAATTACATGTAGATGATCGAACACAAGCAGCCTTGTATGCGGTAAAACATGATGTTGTATAGGAAGAGTAATGACAGAAACTCATACGAAAGTATGAGTTTCTGTTTTGTTTATTCATACTATTTTCTCAAACGATTTCCGTCTTTCTTACGGTTTATAAGAGGGAATTTTCTGATAAGATAAATATAGAAATTCAAACAAGGGAGAGAAATATTCATGAAACTAGTTGTCATGAATGGTACACCACGTAAATTCGGTAAAACTCGCGTCATTGCAAAGCATATTGCACAAACTTATAACGGAGAATTATATGATTTGGCTGTTGAGGCACTCCCGTTATATAACGGAGAAAATTCTCAATATGAATTACAAGCAGTAGCAAAATTAAAGAAACTTGTTAAAGAAGCAGATGGTGTTGTACTATGCACGCCGGAATATCATAATGCGATGAGCGGTGCGTTGAAAAATGCATTTGATTTTCTTGGAAGCAGCGAGTTTATGCACAAGCCAGTTGGGCTTCTTGCAGTTGCAGGCGGAGGAAAAGGTGGTATAAATGCCTTAAATAGTATGCGACTCGTGGCAAGAGGAGTATATGCAAATGTGATTCCGAAACAAGTTGTTATTGATAGTCTTCATGTACAGAACGGAGAATTAGGGGAAGATGCGAAACCGCTAATTGCGGATTTGGTAAAAGAATTGAGAGGATACATGAGCATTTTTCCAGAACTGAAAAAACAGTTAGGAGCTGATTAATATGTCATCTCTTTACCGTGATTCTCGGTTGTACTATATTCTAGGAGCCAATAGCCTATCAGCGATTGGCTCTGGGATTACGATGATTACGATTTCGTGGCTGCTTGTAACGGCGCCTGGTGGCAATACAACATTCGGTTATATTTCGATTATGTCTACACTTGTTATGTTTTTGTGTACACCGTTTATCGGACATTGTATTGATCGCTTTTCTCGTAAAACGTTACTCTTAGTGAATGAAGCCATCGGAGCAATCGCTGCCTTTATTATGGTATGTTTGGGGTTTACAGGTCACTCCTATGAAACAATCCATTACATTGTGCTGTATATAGCAGGTTCATTTTATTATTTAGTATTTTATCCGAACATTTTCGCATTCAACCAAGAAGTGTTTGCACCAGAGCATTATAAATCACTTAGTGGAACGATGGAAATACAGGGACAATTGACACAAGTTATCGCTGGTGCCGTTGCTAGCTTTATGATTACAATTGTTGCTGTCAAATGGATTTTATTTATTAATATGTTAGCGTATGTTGGTGCATTTTTACTGCTATCGTTTATTCCATACACAAAACAGAGAACAAAACTAGGAAAGCAACCATTTGCAAAACAAATTTTTGAAGGCGTTCATTTTATGAAGAAAAGAAAGCAATTATTTTGGTTTTTATTTGCAACGTATATGCCGTTTATCGGTGTTATGGTTCCGTTTTATGCATTGAGCCTATTATTAATTGGTGCAACGTGTATTGGGATTTCATATATGAAAATGCAGCGGAAAGAACAAATTCACATTACCAATAAAACGGTTGTATAGTAACGAATCTAATACACATCCTATAAAAGTAACAATTAAAAAAGGTGTGAAATGAAATGGGAAAAACAAAAGCATTAGGTTCAGCGAAGCATAAAGGTAATCAAACGCAAGATCATACGTCCTCAAAGAAAGCACGCAATGCTCAAAATGCAGGACAGCGTCAAGGATAGGGAAAGTAGCGAGGATTGTCTCCTCGCTGTTTTTTTTTTTTTTTTTGAAAATTAACATATTTACAAAA
>NZ_JBALLY010000199.1:0-3856 GCF_036963045.1 Bacillus sp. JJ864
ATTCAGCATGAAGAACAAGAAGGATTATTTCGTTTTGGACGGGCTCTATTTGAAGAAGAGAAACTTATTTTTAAAGAAAAAAGCATTATTAAATATTTCGAAGAGGCTATTCTGAAATATAAACACGTTTATACAGAATGCTCCTCAACTATTGATCTCCCTCCCCTTACTCTCTAATATCACTTTATTTCGAACATAAAAACTAAACCTAATTCTTTCAATATAGAAGGTAAATCCAAACCACAGAAAAAAATAATGAAGCAACTCCCTTTATACATTCCATACAGCTAATCCACTATATATAAACTACGATTGAACATTTCCCTTTATTGTTATTCATCTTATAATATACAAAAACCCTCTCTTTACAGGAATGATATAAACTACAAGTCAACTACCCACCACTTAAACGCTAACACGTTTTGAAGTGGGGGCCTGAAAAAAGCCTTGGTTGTCTAGCCTCAGTCTTTCGTGGACTCCGTTCGTAGGTTGCATACCCAAGAATGATTCCCTAGTTCTTGGCTCTATGGTGGCTCTGTAACAGTTCTGATTGGGAAGGAACGGTCAACCACAAGCCTTCTTGTACAAGAAGTTGCCCACACCTACAAACATTGGCGAAGGGAAACAAACTCTTAGGAGGGACAAAACATGTGTGTGTTTGTCAAAAATTCACGAGGAGAACCGCTCATGCCTTGTAGTCATCGTAAAGCACGGATTCTTCTCAAACAAGGAAAAGCAAAGATTACTGGATACAAACCGTTTACTATTCAATTACAATATGCCACAGGTGAAGCGGTGCACCCCGTTACAATCGGTGTTGACAGCGGAGCAAAGCATATCGGCATTGCGATTACCACTGGAGACAAAGTGTTAACAAAAGGAACCGTTGAGTTACGTCAGGACGTCAAAGAAAATCTCACACTAAGAGCTACATTACGCAGAGGCAGAAGACAACGAAAAACAAGGTATCGCAAAACTCGTTTTCTCAATCGAAAAAAGAAAGAAGGATGGTTGCCACCATCCATTCAAAGCAGAGTAGATAACCAAATTCATTGGATTGAAATGTTCAAGTCACTCTTACCATCTCCAAAGCTGATTGTCGAAGTAGGAAAATTTGATGCACAAAAGCTAAAAAATCCCGATATACAAGGAACGGAATACCAACAAGGAGATGCTTTTGGTTTTTGGAATACGAGATATTACGTATTTGCGAGAGATAACTATACGTGTCAAATCTGCAAGAAAAAAGGTGGTATCTTGCATACGCATCATATTATTGAACGATGTAATGGTGGTTCGGATATGGCAAATAACCTTGTAACGGTACATGAAGAGTGTCATCAAAAATTTCATCAAGGAAAAATCAAACATGTTTTTAAGAAACCAAAACAATATAAAGAGACTGCTTTTATGAATATATTGCGGTTACAAATCATGAATCGTTTAGATTGTGACATTACGTATGGCAGTTACACCACAATAAAACGAAAAGAGTTAGGTTTATCCAAAACACATATAAATGACGCAATTGCGATTACCAGTCCCAAACATTTGCAAGAATATGATCAAAGTGGTGAATTTCGCATCAAGCAATTTAGAAAGAAAAAACGTTCCCTACATGAAGCAACCGCAAGAAAAGGAAGAAAAACAAAAAATACAAGTGCAAAGCGAAATAAGAAAAATACATCACATGTAGACGAAATCTATTTAGGTGATAAAGTAAAAGTTTTTGGACAAGTAGGATTTGTGACAGGATTTACAGGGAAAATGGTATATGCGCAAGATATACATGGACACTATATACAAAATTCAGCTAAATCTTATAAGCAAGTGAAGAGATCAGATATAGAACGTATACACCATACGAATAATTGGCAGTTCTCACAAATCAGTTAGGCGATGCCTAACCGAAAGAAGTCCCCACCTTATCGCTGGGCTCTTGCCCGTCACGAGCTTGAAGTTGGGGACTTCTTTCGGAATTACGTTAAATAGATACATGAGACTGCATTCATAAAAAGAACATATTTGCAACACGTGACAATATTTTAATTCACAAATCATTAATCTATTAATTTTCGAAAGTATACTTTGAGGAGAGATTTACATATGACATTTAAACGCTATCGATTCCTATACGCAATGATGACCGTCATTGTAATTATATTAGGGCTAACATCAAGAAAAATAGCTCATGTGTTACCACATATTTTGAATACATACTTAGGAGATGCACTGTGGGCGTTAATGATCTTTATTGGTTTTGGATTTATTTTTAAAAGCGCTCAAACAAAGGTTATTGCGTTATTTGCCTTAGTGTTTTGTTATATCATCGAGTCCAGTCAATTGTATCATGCTAGTTGGATAGATCATATTCGCGAAACAACTTTAGGTGGATTAATATTAGGGTATGGCTTTTTATGGAGTGACTTATTGGCTTATGCTATAGGCATTGGAATAGGTGTGATAAGCGAAATGTTATTTGTATTGATTCGAAAACCTAGCAAACTGATATAAACTAATTTTTAGACCACCATTGCACATATGGCAAATACATGTAAGCTTAGCTTTTCCGTGTATTTGCCCCTGTTATATTACATTTAATATCCATTCTACATCGTTCAATGAAATACTTTACTTCTATTTTTCAGCACATCGATTGAGTAAACATTTCATCACAAATCTACCATTGGTTATTTTTGTTCTTTAATAACTTTTGGTACCAGAACTCCTTTTTCGATAGATAAAAAGTCAAATTCGGCCACAAACCCTCTTCCTTGTGGGCTACATGCATATACCCCGCATTGAAATACTTGTCCGTCTATATCCTCCATTAATCTTGCAATACGGAGTTGATTCCACTCTCGTTCCATCAGTTCACTTAGCGAAAGCGTTTTATCATCTTCAGCTTCCAAAAACTCAACGATATAATCTCTAGATTCCCTACGAATACGGAAATATAACTCTAATGACCCCTGAGTATAATTTTGAGTAGACCAATCTGAGTATCCATTGTTTGTAACAACTGCTCCAAGCTTACACGGACCATTTGGTTCGTATTCAATAGATGTTTTAATCCAACAATCTTTAGAAAAGCGTACCATTAGTCCCGCTTGATCATATTGATGTACAGGGTGTGATCGTACTCTAGTCATAATAATGACATCCTCATTCATCTCTGTATAAAGAAAATGCCCATTGTCCACAGCAAACCCATAATGAGTTTTCTGCCAATAATCAGTCATCTCATTCGGTTCAATGATAAGGCCTATGTTTCCTTTTCCTATCTTCCAACTATCTGGTTGACAATACCACTTTAAATCGGGATGAATCGTATCACTTCGAAACGTTTCATATAATGTTAATGACCCCATCAAATATATCCCCCTATTTTTTCTCAATTATTACCATCATAATGATTTTACCAAATATTTCATTTTATGAGATATTCTCTTCTTTGTTTTCCTTCCCATAACCTCAATTTAAAAATAGTTTTGATCCCCACTAGAATATAATTCAACAATTAAAAAGGTCACATTTAGATAAGATTCCTGATTTCTTCAAAAACTAAGCATACCAAAGAGGCCTCCATTAAGTGCTAACGCATTTTTGAAGTGGGGACTTCTTTGGTATTTTTTTGTTTTATTCAATTCATTCCTTTAAGTATAAAGATTCACATCTTAGAATGTACAAGTTCATTAAAGAGCAAAAAAATAGCAATCTCATATAAACTAACCTTTAAACCTGTATTCGTACATATGACTAATATATGTAAGCTTAGAATTTTGATACTACGTCAAGATAATAGACACAGATTTCTACCGCGCTTTCGCTCGGTGGCCTTCATAAAAAATTTTAA
>NZ_JBALLY010000200.1:0-165 GCF_036963045.1 Bacillus sp. JJ864
AGGAGGGGTTATTCACTAGTATAGCGGGCATTACTGATTGACAAGAGAATGAATGAGAAAGGTATGACTTCCCTAATAAAAACTCATTCAGCTTCTGTCATCATTCATTTATAGTATGAGAAAAGTAGCAACAGAATATAAAGTTCAACTAATCGGGCTTTTACG
>NZ_JBALLY010000200.1:334-766 GCF_036963045.1 Bacillus sp. JJ864
ATTACGGTATGTGAAATTAAATATTACTTTAAAATAAAAGTGCCGTAAACGGCACTTTTATTTTTGTAAATAATCCTTCATCACAACGTACAACACAATGAATAGTAACACTGTCATAAAAAGCCATGAAAATATTGCAACGTAATTATTTTCAGTTAATGCAAAGCTAATCGCAATTGTTAAAATGAAAATTGGAAATACCAATCGTACTTTATCTTGCACAGTATCCTGCTCTGGATCTTCTAGATGGAAATAAAAAGTTAAACCAACCATAAGAGAAGACAAAACAATGACCGATAATAGCAAAATCCCTGGCATTCCAATCTCCCCTTCCTTTACTTTCTTAGGGCTCATTAAATTACACATGATATACAACAAACATAAAAACGAAAACAAATCCAAAATATAGAAAACTTGTTATATCTATTTATT
>NZ_JBALLY010000200.1:812-15473 GCF_036963045.1 Bacillus sp. JJ864
AAATTACAAATCATATGTTTTATAATAACTTTTGCAAATCATATCAATTAATCGTTAGAAGATTTATATTCCTTTTTCTTTTATAAAATCCTTCCAAAATATCTCGCCAAAATATGCGGCACTTTTACTCTTTATTCATTAATATAAAGAATATTTCCCTCTTTCTCCAAAAAACACAAAAAAATGCATTACAAGTAAAGATCATGTCTATTTTCTACAGTATATTCATTTGCTCTTCATTTTAAAACAAAGAAAGACATGTGATATTGCAGGATTAAAGAAAAAAAACAAGAAGTTTATATATAAAAATGCACTTTCTCTGTCTTTTTACAAAAAGTCTATTTTCCTAGACACTGACACAACTTGTGAAAACAAACAGAGAATGATAGAGGAGGATATACTATGACTGATCAAGTTCTATTTTCAGTTAACAAAAATGGCGTAGCTACTATTACGTTAAATCGCCCAAAAGCATTAAACTCCATTTCTTATGAAATGATAGGACCAATAACGCAAAAATTGAAAAAATGGGAAATGGATAATCAAATTCATCTTGTCATTATAAAAGGCGCAGGTACGAAAGGACTTTGTGCCGGCGGTGACATTAAGACTCTTTACGAAGCTCGTTTACATGACTCTGCCATGCAAAAAGCGGAGCAATTTTTTGAAGATGAATTCCAATTAGATATGCTCGTTTATAAATTTTCTAAACCAATTGTTGCTTGTTTAGATGGCTTTGTTATGGGCGGAGGTGTTGGACTTACTTACGGAGCTAGTCATAGAATTGTAACTGAGCGAACAAAGTGGGCTATGCCAGAAATGAATATCGGTTTTTTCCCTGATGTCGGATCTGCTTATTTCTTAAATAAAGCGCCGGCCTATATCGGACGTTACTTAGCATTAACAGCTTCTGTCATTAAAGCACCTGATGTACTATATATCAATGCTGCTGATTTTTATATCTCTAGTGAAAAATTAAATGCCTTTCTTAATCACATTGAACAAATAGATTGGCATACAAAAGACATACATACAGCATTAACAGAGCTAATCAATGATTATTCAGAAGTTCCTGTTACCGAAAGTGAACTTTCATCATTCCAAACAGAGATTAATAAACACTTTTCTTTTCATGCTATCGAAGAAATTATCCATTCTTTAGAAAAAGATGCGAGCCCTTTTGCAACTCAAACAAAAGAAACAATGTTGTCAAAATCACCTTTCTCTTTAAAAATAACTTTAAAACAATTTATTGATGGAAAAGAAAAAACATTAGAAGAGTGCTTTGCTACTGATCTTGTGCTCGCTAAAAATTTTCTGAAACATGAAGACTTTTTCGAAGGAATACGTTCTGTTGTCATTGATAAGGACCAGAATCCACAATATAAATATAAACATTTAGAAGATGTTTCAGACGAAGTTGTAAATAACTTTTTCCATCTTATAAGAAGCTAATAATAGCAAATTGAATTTCTAGCATTAAACATTTTTCCAATAAAAAAGTGTCCAATACAATGGACACTTTTTTACATTCCCCTTAAAACCAGCGTTCTGTCACTACTTTTTTACGTGTATAAAATTGCACACCATCTTTTCCATTTGTACCTAGGTCACCGTAGAAAGAAGCTTTATTTCCTGCAAATGCGAAAAATGCCATTGGAGCTGGAACGTTAACATTTATACCAATCATGCCAGCATCAATTTTATCGCGGAAAATTTGAGCATGTTTCCCACTTGAAGTATAAATGACGGCACCATTTGCAAATTTAGATTTATTTGTAAGCTGAATTCCCTCTTCAAGGTCTTTCACTCTCACAATACTTAAAACAGGTGCAAATATTTCATCTTGCCAAATTTTCATATCTGGTTGTACATGATCAAAAATTGTTGCGCCTACATAATACCCTTCTTCAACGTCTTCTTTTATATTACGACCATCCACTAATAATGTAGCACCTTCGGATACGCCGCTATTAATATAGCCAATAACGCGCTCTTTATGAACTTCACGAATTAGTGGTCCAACAAAGTTTTCTTCATAAAGGCCGTCTCCTACTTTTAACTTACGTGTTTCAGAAACGAGCACATCAATAAATTGATCTGCAATTTCATCTACAACCGCAACAACAGAACAAGCCATACAACGTTCTCCGCTACTAGCAAACGCTGCACCAACTACGCCTTGAATTGTTTTTTCAAGGTCACAATCTGGCATAACAATCGCATGGTTTTTCGCACCCGCCAATGCTTGAACGCGTTTTCCATTAGCAGTACCAGTTTGATAAACATATTTAGCAACTGGTTCAGAACCAACAAATGAAACAGCTTGAATGTCCACATTCTCAAGTACACTATTTACAACTTCTTTACCACCGTGTACTAAGTTTAAAACACCTTTAGGAAACCCTGCTTCATAAAATAATTCAACAAGTTTCGCTCCTAGTAAAGGCGTTCGCTCTGATGTTTTCAAGACGAATGTATTTCCGCAAGCAATCGCAAGTGGGAACATCCAAAGCGGAATCATCATTGGAAAATTAAACGGTGTAATCCCAGCAACCACACCAAGCGGATAACGCCAAATGGAACCATCAATTCCTCCTGCAATATTTGGCAGTGCTTGTCCCATCATTAAGTTCGGTGTAGATGTAGCAAGCTCCACAGCCTCTATTCCGCGTTGCACTTCGCCGCTAGCATCCTTTAACGTTTTCCCATTCTCTAATGTAATAATTTGAGCTAACTCGTCCTTATGCTCTTGTAAAAGTTGTACATATTTATATAAAAATCTTGTTCGGTTCGGAACTGGCACTTGTGACCATGTTTCATAAGCACATTTTGCTGCCTCCACCGCTTTATCTACATCGGCTTTTGTGGAAAGTGGAACATATGCAATTACTTTTCCATTTGCAGGATTGGGGACCGTTTCAATCTCTGTACCAGTAGAATCAACCCATTCTCCATTAATATGATTTTTCATTTTTTTTACATCTGTTATAATCATTTTTATTCTCTCCATTTCTTATATAATATCTATCTCTCGATTAGTAGATTGATTATTCCGAATTTTAAGGGTTTATTCTTCTTACTCGTTAGTTGAAATTTTTTGTTCGTTCACTTTTTTATACAGAACAGCCATATCTTTCTCTCCAAATCCATCTTTTCCTGCTTCTTCATACTGCTCCAGCAACATTTTACTAACTGGCAATTCTAAGTTGTTCTCCTTTGCCAAATCTAATGCAAACCCTAAATCTTTTTTCAATAGATTGACAGTGAAACCTGGTTCGTAGTTTTCAGTTGCGATAAAACTTTTATAATTGCGTTCATAAATACGACTTTGTCCATAACTAACATTTAATATATCAAATAGTTTTTCTAAATCCATATTGCTATGTTTCGCTAAACTAAGCGCTTCACTTACTCCCGCTGTATAAAAACCAATGAGTAAGTTATTAATGAGTTTCACCATCGTACCACTATCGATTTTTTCACTTACATGAAAGATATTTTCTCCCAATGCATCCAATACTGGTAAAGATTGCTCATATACTTCTTTCTGGCCACCAACCATAAAAGTAAGTGTTCGATTTACCGCTCCAATAACCCCACCGCTAACTGGTGCTGCTAAAAAGTCAATTCCTTTACGCTTAGCCGCTTCCGCAATTTTCATATTAAGCTGCGGTGCAACTGTACTTGTATCAATTAAAATTATGCCTGGATGACTTTTATTAATAAGTCCATCTTCTCCTAAGTACACTGTTTCTACTGCACGAGACGAAGGTAAGCTTGTTAAGATCATCTCACAACTTTCCGCTAATTGAGGAATAGAAAGGCCAACAATTCCTCCTGCTTGTTGAAATGAATTTTCGGCTTCTTTATTTAAATCTACTCCACACACAATGAAGTTTGCAGTGATTAAATTTTTAGACATTGGAAGACCCATATTTCCCAAACCTATGAAACCAATCTTTTTCATATAGCTTTCCTCCCTATTAAATGAAGTATCGAGAGCGCTTTATAATTGCTTTAGCAATTTCTCGTTTTTTCATAAATAAATTTGTGTAAAGAGGTATAGATTGATGACGAATTTCCTCTAATAACACTCGTCTCTTATTTTCATCTCGCTGAGCACTTGAAAGAATAGATATTGCATCAGACTCCATTTGACGATAGCCTTCTTCACAAATTACATCTGTTACTAACTGTTTTATCTGTTCCTTTTCCTCACCATTTCGCTCTAAAGCTTTTTGTGTACGTAAAAAAGCAGATTCCATCACATATAACTCTTTTAGCATGTTAGCTAATATACGTAAATATTCTTGTTCTTGGTCAAGTTTGAGATTAGAAGAGTAAGATAGCGTTTTCAAAGATTGGTTCAGTAAATGTTTTGACAACTGGATATATCGGGAATTTCTTTCTGCGCTTTCTTCTTTCGGTGGTTCGTTCGCCAAGGATTCATTTTGTCTAAATTTCTTTAGTGCCATTTTCGCAATTGTTAAGCGGTTGATTTCATTTGTTCCTTCAAAAATACGACTAATTCTCGCATCACGATATAGGCGTTCTACTTCATATTCTTGCATATACCCATACCCACCGTGAATTTGCACAGCTTCATCGACAATTTCACCAAGTACTTCTGAACAATTTACTTTATTAATCGCACACTCCATCACATAATTTGACATCGTTTTGACGATATCATTATGTTCTTGTTCCGAAAGTAGTGCGCCATCTAATTCACCTGACGTACGATACGCAGCACTTTCTGCTCCATATGTAAAAATAACCATATTTGCAATTTTCTCTTGAATCATTGTAAAATCAACTAATGCTGTATCAAACTGTTTGCGTTCTTCCCCATAATTTACAGCTAATTGAATCGCTTGTTTTGCCGTTCCAATATTGGCAAAAGCTAATTTCAAACGTGCCATATTTAATATATTTAAAGCAACGTGATGCCCTTTTCCAACTTCACCTAATACATTTGTACTTGGCACCGATACATCTTCTAAAATGAGAGTTGCTGTTGAAGATCCTTTAATTCCCATCTTTTTCTCTTCCAAACCAACAGTTACACCCTTACATGTTCTTTCGATAATAAAGGCTGTCATTCCTTTATTTGTTTTCGCAAAAACAACATAAACATCAGCAAGATGAGCATTTGTAATCCATTGTTTTTCTCCGTTTAGCAACCACTCTGTTCCTTCTTCATTCAACACAGCACTTGTTTTCGCATTAAGTGCATCTGAACCGGCATTAGGTTCTGTTAACGCATAAGCGCCTATCCACTCTCCTGATGCAAGTTTCGGCAAATATTTCTCCTTTTGCTCCTCAGTTCCGAAATAGACGTATGGCAATGTCCCTACACCGGCATGGATATTAAAAGAAACACTAAAAGCTCCTCCGAATCCCATTTTTTCTGCAACAATTCCGGACACTTTTTTTCCTAAATCGAGTCCACCGTATTCTTCTGGAACTTCTATACTGAGTAAACCTAGCTCTCCTGCCTTCTCAAATAACTTACGTGTAACATTATAATCGTACTGTTCAATAGATTGCAGGTGAGGGATAACCTCTTGCTTCACAAATTGTTCAGTTGTTTTTGATATAAGGTGATCCTCATCATTAAAATCTTCAGGAGTAACGATATCACTCCATGTTTTATTGTATTGTGAAAAAAAATTATCCCATTGCGGTTCTGCTTTCTTCATTCTCATCCTCCTAACTATTTCCTTCTCTCATTTGCACTCTCTGCGTCTCAATATTTAGAAGAAACGTTCAATTGGTGACACTAAAGAAATGGATAACATAGAGTAAAAAAAGAATATAGAGCTCCATTAATATAACAAAAAAAGCGATGATTTCTCTTACATCAAGCAGGTGTTTTTGCTAAAGATGTGTATCATCGCTTTTTTCTCTCATCTATTGCCCATCAGATAAAATTGTTTTTGCAATTCCCTTATCTAACTCCTCAAAGTCATGATAAGAAATAGTTTCATATAATTCACTTCTTGTTTGCATATCAGCAAGTCCTTCTTTTTGCGACCCTTCTTCTTTTATAAGCTGAAAAATACGCTCATAAGCTTTTGCTGCTACGCGAAGAGAAGTCACTGGATATATGACCATTTGATAACCGATATTAGCGTATTCCTCGGCAGTATAATACGGTGTTTTCCCGAATTCAGTCATATTAGCAAGTAAAGGTACCGTTACTTTTTTTGTAAATAAACGAAACTCTTCTTCTGACTGCAAAGCTTCTGGGAAAATAGCATCCGCACCCGCTTCTATGTAAGCAATTGCTCGCTCAATCGATGCATCTAATCCTTCAACAGCACGAGCATCCGTACGAGCTACAACTACCATTGATGGTGCTACTTCTTTTATAACTTTAATTTTTTGTTGCATTTCTTCAATAGAAACAAGTTTTTTGCCATTTAGATGTCCACATTTTTTAGGGAGTTGCTGATCTTCGATTTGAACAGCAGCTACATTTGCTTCCATCATTTCTACAGCAGTTCTTGCTACATTTAATACTCCACCAAACCCTGTATCAATATCGACAAGAAGAGGTAAATCCGTTGCTCTAACAAGATCTCTTGCTCTTTCAGCCACTTCAGTAGATGTTACAATGCCTAAATCTGGTAAACCCTTACTTGCTGTATAAGCAGCTCCTGATAAATAAAGAGCTGAAAATCCAATGTTTTTTGCAACAAGAGCAGCCATCGCATCATGTGCACCAGGAATTTGCAAAATTTCAGGTGCTTCTACTAAAGTTCGGAATCGATTGGCAAGTTCTTCTTGTGTTGACTGTTTATTTACAACCCAAGCCATTCTTATTCCCCCTATACTTAAATTAAGAAAAGATCTACAAATTCATTTACATTCATATTTTCTAATTTCCCTTCATTCAAACAAGCCTCATGAATTTTTTCTTGTTGTTTATTAGAGTAATGAACAGACATATTTGCAGAGAACTTTTGAACAACCTTTGGAATCGCTTCGTCTCTACGGAAACGGTGACCTAATGGATATTCACATTCTACATTTTCTGTTACTGTACCATCTTTAAAATGAATCTGAACAGCGTTGGCGATTGAGCGCTTGTTCGGATTAAGGTAATCTAAACTGTATTGTTTATTTTCAACAACAACCATCTTATTTCGTAATTCATCTACGCGACGGTCAGAAGCTACTTCATCCTCATAATCATCTGCAACAATGTCACCTTTTAATAAACCGATTGCAGTAATGTATTGCAAGCAATGATCGCGGTCAGCTGGGTTATTTAATGGACCCTCTTTATCAATAATACGAACTGCTGATTCATGTGTCGTAATTGTAATACGGTCAATTTCATCTAATCGTTCTTTCACTTCTGGATGTAATTTCACTGCACATTCTGCAGCTGTTTGAGCATGAAATTCTGCTGGATATGATACTTTAAACAATACATTTTCCATTACATAAGAATCTAAAGGTCTTGCTAATTTTAGTTCTTGCTTGTTAAACAATACATCTTGGAATCCCCATCCTGGTGCAGATAATGCTGTTGGGTAACCCATTTCACCTTTTAATGCAGTAAGTGCAAGATGAACACCACGACTTGTTGCATCCCCAGCTGCCCATGACTTACGTGAACCTGTATTTGGAGCATGACGATATGTACGAAGACTAGAGTTATCAATCCATGCATGAGACAATGCATTAAAGATTTCTTCACGTGTGCCACCAAGCATTTTAGTAACAACTGCTGTTGTCGCTACTTTTACGTATAACACATGGTCAAGACCAACGCGGTTTAAACTATTTTCCAATGCAAGTACACCTTGGATTTCATGCGCTTTAATCATCATTTCAAGTACATCTCTTACTTTTAATGGTTCTTTTCCTTCTGAAATACGAACGCGGCTCACATAATCTGCAACAGCTAAAATGCCACCTAAATTATCAGACGGATGTCCCCATTCAGCCGCAAGCCACGTATCATTATAATCTAACCACCGAATCATACATCCAATATTAAAGGCACCGCGTACTGGATCAAGCACAAATGATGTTCCCGGCACACGTGTACCATTTGGCACAACAGTTCCTGGTACGACAGGTCCTAGTAATTTTGTACACTCTGGATATTGCAGTGCTAAAATCCCACATCCAAGTGTATCAAGTAGCACATAGCGTGCTGTACTGAATGCTTCTGAGCTTGTAATCTCATTATTTAATACATAATCCGTAATCTCTTCTAAAATTGCATCTTTTTGTTTAATTTCATTTGTTTTAATCACGCTATCCTTCCCTTTCTATCGAAAATTCGTTATTATTAAGAATGGGTGTCGGTCAAACACTCATCTGGCGGGCGGCCTTAACAACTCCCCAGTTGTTTTTATTTGCTAAGCACATGTCGCTCGCCGATATAATTTACACGCGGGCGGAACAATCGATTATTTGTATGTTGCTCAATCACATGCGCACATAAGCCTACCGTTCTTGAACTGAAAAAGATTGGTGTATATAGTTGAATTGGAATACCTAACATCCAATAGACTGGAGCAGCATAATAATCTAGGTTTGGATAGATTCCTTTTTCCTTCTCCATAATTTTTTCTCCAGCTTCACACATTTCATATAATGTATAATCGCCTTTCACATCACATAACTGTTTTAATGCTTCTTTCATCATAAGCGCTCTTGGATCTATCTTCTTCATGTAGACGCGATGTCCAAATCCCATGATTTTTTCTTTGTTATACAGTTTCTTTTGCAGTAATTCTTCAAATTTTCCGGCAGTACCTGCTTCAAGTAGCATATACATCACTGCCTCATTTGCGCCTCCATGTAAATTACCTTTTAAAGAAGCAACTGCTCCGGTTAAGGCACCATACAAGTCTGATTGTGTCGACGCAATTACTCTAGCCGTAAAAGTAGAGTTAGGCATCTCATGTTCACTATATAGAACGAGTGATCGGTCAAATATTTTTTCTTCTAATTCAGAAGGCTTTTTACCCGTTAGCATACGGAAGAAGTTCGCACTATAAGATAATTCTTGAATCGGTTCAACTGGTTCTTCATTATTTAAAATTCGATAGCTATTAGCTACTATATTCGGCACCTTACTTAACAATTTATAAGCACGCTTTTTATTTACATCTAATGAGCGATCATCAATTTCATTGTCATAACCAGATAGTGCCGAAATTCCTGTACGCAATCCATCCATTGGATGCGTTTGTTTTGGCAATGCTTTTAAAACATCAAAAATTCCACTCGGAACCTCATATTCAGACTTTAACGTTTCTTCCAATGCCGCTTTTTCATCTGAATTAGGAAGTTTCTCCTCTAATAAAAGATGAACAATATCTAAATAGCTTTTCGTTTTAGATAACTCAATCAGGTCATACCCTTGAATAACGATTTCTCCTTTTTTTGTATCAAGAAAAGAAATCTTCGTCTCTGCTGCAATTACCCCTTCAAGTCCTGGAAAATATTTTTCTTCAGCTCCCATTTTGTTTTCCTCCAATCCAAATAGATCTTCGTTTACCCTTCTGTAAGCCTTTCCAAGATTGCACAAAATATTTCCCTCACCATTCTCTATTTTAACTTCTCGCAAAGAATATGAGGTTAGCAGCGTACAAGGTTTTTCTATGTTTAGATTGTTAATAATGATACTTTTGAAAGGATTGAGATTGTAAGAAAATGTTCCAAACAAAGAATCTCTCATAAGCTTCATATTTGTTAATGATTACGACAATAAAAAGATCTTCCAAAGAAACTGTTACTATAACGTATCTTCGTAAATTAGCACCTTCTCCCCGCGCAGACTATGATATGCAAAACAAACGATTTATCTTCGCCCGTTTTACACTCATTTCATTTTCTACTCAAATATATCAGACTGTTTAGAAAATTACAATTTATTTTATCTTTGGATATATAAACGATTTATTTTTTTATTATAATTTCTAAAAAAAAAGAATAGCAATCTGCTATCCTTTTCAGACATTTTATATTAGTTTATTTCAGCCACGATCCAACAATCGGATATTGAAAAGATCGATCATTCAACGCACGGACAATACCAATAATTGGTGTAATTAAAGCCATAAGTCCAAAAATAATTAAAAATGGAATTCCAATTAGTACCCAAGAGAAAAATGCTGAAATACCAATTAGTACGCCTATGACAAAATGAAATATGACTGCTTGTAATGATAAATTTTTAATTTCTCGATCTGAACTCACAAGAAATATAATAAAAGGAACTAATACAGGCGCAAACCAAGTACTAGCGTGAATGAATATTTTCAGTCCTTTATGCTCCATTTAAAACTCACCTCTTTTCTCTGTATTTTTTCTTTGTTATGTAATATTTTATATAATATCCAATAGCATGTGCATGAGACTCGAGGCTGATTTGTACTCATTCAAAAGTTCTACTTATTTACCTGATTCTTAAATATTTATTAAACTAAAAGGTAATATGCCCACAATTCCCTATATATTATGTTCATTCAAAATAAACATCTTTCAACTATTTTCTCCTTAACAAATTCTTCAAAACATAACATCTTCTTTCGCGGTATGCATATGGAAATATTTACTTAGTACATTCGTTTAAGTTTTTTGATATTTTACATTTAAGCTCCATAAAAGCTGCTATACCACCATATCTGCTCTTTAGTAAACGAAAGAGCAGATATCTTTTTCCCCTTACAGCAATATAAACAACTGCACAACAATGGGGATAGACTCATATCCTATTCCAGATACCGAAACCAACTTCGAATCAGGAAGGTAGGAAAATGAAATGACTTCTCCTGTAGATTATACTTCTCCGTCTATCCAATTCACTCAAGATGTAAGTAGAACTAACTTCTTTACAAAAGATGCGCAAAATTATATAAATGTACTAGGGATTAAACAGTTAAATACATTAAATAATACATCTTTACTCGACATTTTTTTAAGTGCGGGAAATATTATAGAGCCTCATATACATCAAAATGCGGCTGAACTCGTTTATTGTATTTCTGGTGCAGCTGTCGTTTCTTTGCTTAATCCCTTTACAAACCAAATTTTGAGTTTCCCTATAAAACCAGGTCAAGTTGTCAATATACCACAAGCTTGGTGGCATTATGAAATCGCCACTGTAGACAACACACATTTATTAGCCATTTTTAATGCCCCTACTCCAGAAGTTACTTTTGGATCAGATATTTTACGATTAACACCCGCAAATATTATAGCCCATACGTATTGTCTCGATGAACAACAGTGGAAACAAGCAGTATCTCCTATTCAATCTACTACTGTAATTGGTCCTCCTAAAGGCTGCAATCCAAGTGAAAGTCGAAATGCATTTCATCATATCCCTAATCAAAAACAAATGCACGCACAGCATTCACCATATTATTACCAACAACATCAATTTCCATTTCAATATTGGGGATATTAACATAACAACCAACCAAAAGAATACCCTTGATTGGGTTTCTTTTTATATGACTTAGTATGTTACAGGTCGAGCTCCTTTTTTAACAAAGTAAGGTTATAATCATGAAATTTTTTCATTGTTTTTGGATAACTATATTTTTTGATAAGGTCGTATGTTTCTTCCTGTTTGTCTTCTAAAAGTAACTGTTTAGTTTGTAAAATATAATTAACTGACTCAGATATTCGCTTTTTCATCTCTGTTTTTTCTTTTGTAAATTCTCCATGTCCTGGTATTAGGAGGCTAATGTCATATTTCTCTATTATAGATTCGAATTTTGTTAAAGTTGATAAATAGTCATCACTGTTATGATAAATATAAGGAAATTCTAGATTTGATAAGTAGTCACCAGCTATTACAATACCGAGTGGCTCGAGAACTGTAATAATGCCATCACCAGTATGACCTGGGGCTTGATAAAAATGAAATTTTATATCTCCTATTTCTAATTCCTCATATTCTTTGCTAATAGAAATATCTACATTTGGAAACTTTACTTCATACTTCCTTGTTATGTAATAAGAATCGTCAAAGTCTTGAATACTATTGATAATTGATTGCTTATCCGGGCAATCTTTTAATTTTTCGCTTGCAATTACTTTAGCATGCGAAAACGCACCATAACCTAAAATATGATCAAAATCGGAATGTGTAAAAAGTAAGTAAAGGTCTTTATCTTTTTTATTTTTATATACATAGTCCTGAATTTCATCTACTTCATTCGGTAGCCAAGTCGGATCTACTACTAATACCGATTTATCTGTTTCTACAACAACTGAATTGGTTTGATAAATAGCACTTTGAAAGATCGTTATGAAATTATCTTTATATTGAATCATAGTCTTATGCCTCCGTTTTAGATTTTCCCCTTTTACTTTGATGAGATTTAGCTACATATCTCCAAAGTAAAAATTAATAAAACAAAAAGGAATTTTTTACAAAAACTATACAAAAAGAATATCATTCTTTTTGTTTGTAGACTACGAAATTTATTTCCCACTATTTAATTTTTTGAAATCCTCTTCGTTTTATCACTTTCTAAGTATATGCAGTATAACTTGGTTCTCCTTTTTTCATAAGGATACATTATAAGCTGTTTCATTCAATATATTTTTCCTCTTTTCATACTACTTTTCTACTTCAACCGTATGTCTTTAAATATAACAACAAGATATAATTTTGTATTTCTATTAAATTTAATATAGAGACTGTAGTACAATTTTGCATATATTTTTTTGTATAGTTCATTTACTCATACATATACATCAATTTAATCATATGTTATATAGCGTAAGTTAATTTTATAAGTAAAGAAGGTGTAAAAATGGGTGATAACAATAATCAAGTACCTATCCCGTACCAATGTTTCTTTCCTCTACCTGAGCCTATAGCTACAGCTTACGGTAACTTTTGGCAAACAAATTTCATAACAGTTCCTTTTGAAGCTTCTTTTCCTTTTAATCAGACAGGCCCAACTGCTGGGGGAATTTCTTTACTATCTCCTACAACTATCAGCATTAAGCAAGCAGGAGATTATCGCGTTTCTTTCATTTCATCAATTAACACGACTTTAAATCCTGTATTTCCTCACATACCTGTAATCTCTATATTCTTAAACAGCAAACATATTGCAAATGCTCAAGCTGATTTTACGATTGAAATTCGAGATAGAGAGTCAACAGGGTGCCATCAACTTACTGGAGAAGCGATTATATCCGTACCAGCTAATTCGATACTTGAACTAAAAAACAATAGTTTCTTTAATAATCAAAGCATTATAACTTGTGATAATGGTGTAAATGCTGTGGAATTGACTATTGTAAAATTGAGTTTATAAAAATTCAAAACACATCTTGTATCAACAAAAAGGACGCTTATAATGTGTCCTTTTTGTTATGTCCATATATTCCTCAATGTAATATCAAATTAGCTAAGTAAGCTTTGTATTTCTTTTCATTTCCTCTATACCAATAGTGAAAAATATCTATACTGAATTTTTTGGATAATGTTTCTCAATTTACTGTATATTCTATACATGTTAAATTGAAATTGAAAAAGGTTTCTTTTTCATTACTTCCCTTTTCAAACCTCGGAAGCAATAAGATAGTTGGTGACACTCCTACGAGTGTCTTTTTTTATCAAAAAAGACTCTGCTATACAGCGGAGTCCAAAGTTAAAAAAGAAGAAAAGAGAAAATGAAAAATTTCACAAAGGTCAGTTTAACAACATTTATTGGATTCTGTAATATGAGGGCTTTTTCACACACCGAGAATGTAAACACTGTAGGATTAGATACCAATTCTCAAGATTATTTTAAATTAAATTCTTCCAATCCTTTATTCCACTTAAACAAATTTTAATCTCGCTGTTAGTTCTCGAATTTTTATTTTTACTCGTCCTTTCTCTCATTGGCAATTCTAATCTTTACTTCATTTCCCTTACTGAAGATAAATCGAAGAAAATTCCATCTCCTCGGTTGAGCAATTACTGACTTCTCTTGGTTTGCTTTACCGAAGCATCTCTCTAATTCCAAATCTATTCCCCATCTGTATCCTTCATAATATCTATACTCTATTATCTTCTTATCGTATCATCCCCTCTTTTATTCGGCCTAAAGCCAATGCTATGGAGGAGGAAAATATAGGTGCTCATACTTGAGGAATTACTTGTTGAATGGAACAGTCCATCACGATTAGAAAGAACAGCTGGCGATTAAAATGCTCATTCAAAAGTCTTCTTAATAACTTCATATGTTCCTTTTAAAGAAAGCACAAGCAAAGTTATCCCAAAAACAAAGTAAATTATAAAAGCAATATAGTAAAGAGTTATACTGGATTTAGTCGGTAAATAAGGGAATAAAAAGATTGTTAACAAGAATAATAACATTACAAGCATTAATGATAGATAATTTAAATACAGATTTTTATTCCTTTTCCTTATTTCATAGTTTTGAAAAGACATACATGCAATAGATATTGCAATTAAGCCTATATTTATACTCACTCCTAATTCCGCTGTTTCTTGAACCATTTCTGTTAACATTGTTATGTTTCCAAGTGTATTAGATAATACAGCAATCAACGTAACAATTGCTAGAATTACAATCAATCTAATAATTATTTGAATATCTTTACATAATTTTCTCATTTTCATTCCCCACTTTCTGTAATATCATTAAA